>NZ_JARVSO010000014.1:0-245997 GCF_030209155.1 Pseudomonas sp. fls2-241-TYG-175
GACGCGGAGCGTCACGGGATGCATGCCCACGCGGAGCGATGGGCACGATCAGTGTCGAGGCCGATTTGTGTATGACGATGAGCGCTGGAGCGTAGAAACGCTCAGGCAGCCGAATGTCTCCCCTCAGCCGACAGACGCCAATTGCCACTACCTAC
The DNA here is from genome assembly GCF_030209155.1 of Pseudomonas sp. fls2-241-TYG-175. Lineage (NCBI taxonomy): Bacteria > Pseudomonadati > Pseudomonadota > Gammaproteobacteria > Pseudomonadales > Pseudomonadaceae > Pseudomonas > Pseudomonas sp. fls2-241-TYG-175. Next base: position 156 of record NZ_JARVSO010000014.1, read on the forward strand.
GCGCCCTGTCACAATCGCGAATGATTCTCTTTAGTTAGATTCTTCTCATCGAGGCCGTTCGTGTCGTCAGTCCCAAGCCCTCATAGCGAGATCGTTGGAGCGTTGTATCGCGATCACCGCAGCTGGCTGCTGGGCTGGCTTCGGCGCAACATTGCCTGCCCGCAGCGAGCGCAGGATCTGAGCCAGGACACCTTCGTACGCTTGCTGGGGCGTGATGAACTGGAGGCACCCAGAGAGCCGCGAGCGTTTCTGGCGACGGTTGCGAAGGGCCTGATGTTCGATCATTTCCGCCGTGCCGCGCTGGAACAGGCGTATCTGTGTGAACTGATGCAAGTCCCGGAAGCCGAACAACCCTCTCCCGAAGAGCAATTGCTGATTCTGGAAGACCTGAAAACGATCGATCGCCTGCTGGCCACCTTGTCGAGCAAGGCGCGTGCGGCCTTTTTGTATAGCCGTCTGGACGGCATGAGTCATGGCGAAATTGCCGAAAGGCTGGGCGTCTCGGTGTCGCGGGTCAGGCAGTATCTGGCCCAGGCCATACGTCAGTGCTATGCAGCGCTGTATGGCACGCCGACATGAACGCCAGTCCGGTATCGGCGCGCGTGCTGGATGCAGCCATCGAGTGGCAACTGAATCTGGATTCGACCAGCGGCAACGATGCCGAGCGGGCCGAGTTCGCCCGCTGGCTGGCGGCCGATGAAGAACACGCCCGTGCCTGGAGCCAGCTGGGCATGCTCAACCAGCGTTTTACCGTGCCATCAGGTCCGGCGCGCAAGGCCTTGCAACAATCGCCCGGCACCCTGCGGCGCAGTCTGCGCAAGCTCGGTGGCGGTCTGGCGGGGGTGTTTCTGGCCTGCGGTCTGGCGCTGTTCACCGCTGACCGTTACCTCGCGCTCGACTACTGGCTCGCCGATCAGCGCACCGCGACCGGCGAACAGCGCGATGTGCGTCTGGCCGACAACACCGTCATTCGCCTCAACACCCACAGCGCAATTGATGTGCGCTTCGATGCGAATCAGCGTCGAGTGATCCTGCAGGACGGCGAGATACTGGTGCAGACCGGCGATCATGACGATCCCCGGCCCTTCATCGTGGAAACACCGGACGGCAATATGCGCGCGCTCGGCACGCGTTTTCTGGTCAGGCGCGACGCCGACGGCACGCTGCTCAGCGTGCTGCAATCGGCGGTCGCCGCCAACGCGCGTGATCTTCCTCAGGAGCAGATCCTGCGTGAAGGCCAGCAGATCCGCTTGACCCGTGACGGCCTGGGTCCGCTGCTGGCCCTGCCAATGGGGGCGGACGCGTGGACCCGCGGCATGCTGGTGGTGGACAACGCTCGCCTGCAGGACATGCTGGCGGAGTTGGGTCGTTATCGAGCCGGGCATCTGGGCGTCGACCCGCAGGTGGCCGACCTGCGCATCACCGGAAGTTTTCCGCTGACCGATACCGACCTGGCGCTCAAGGCGTTGCTGCCTGCGTTGCCGGTTCGGATCGAAGAACATACGCCCTGGTGGGTCACGGTCCTGCCAAGGAATGACACCGCTGCGGCAAAACTCTGAAACACAGCGGCGGGCCTCGACCTTGCTCTGTGCTGACACTTTTCAGGTTTCATGCGGCTCAGCCTTAACGAGCCCTGCCCTTTCGCCTGTGGATACCCCATGAAAAGCCAAACCGTGCGTCGCTGGTCTGTCGTCCATACCTGGAGCAGCCTGATCTGCACACTGTTCCTGTTGATGCTGGCCATTACCGGTCTGCCGCTGATCTTTCACCACGAGATCGATCACTTGCTGGGCGATGCGCCGCAGTACAGGGAGATGCCTGCGGACACGCCTCACTTGAATCTGGAGCAGCTGGCGAAGGCTGCTGAAGCGCATCGTCCCGGTGAGGTGATGCAGTATTTCGGCTGGGATGACGAAGACCCCAATGGCGTGATGGCCATCACGGCGGCAACGGCCGGAACCGAGCCCAACTCGTCCCACACCTTCGCGCTGGATGCCCGTACTGGCGAAGCGTTGGAAATGCCGTCGGCCAACGGCGGCTTCATGATGGTCATGCTGCGCCTGCACGTGGACATGTACGCCGAACTGCCGGGCAAGCTGCTGCTGGCCTTCATGGGATTGCTGTTCGTGGTGGCGATTGTGTCCGGGACGGTCCTGTATTCACCGTTCATGCGCAAGCTGGAGTTCGGCACGGTCCGGGCGAGCAAGTCCACCCGGACCCGCTGGCTCGACCTGCATAACCTGATCGGCGTCGTGACCCTCACATGGGCGCTGGTGGTGGGCGTCACGGGCGTGATCAGTGCCTGTGCCGACCTGTTGATTGCTTCGTGGCGCAATGACGCGCTGGCAACCATGATCGCGCCCTATCGCGACGCACCACCGCTGACGCAACGCGCCCCGGCCACACGCCTGCTGGAAATCGCCGAATCCGCCGCGCCCGGCATGCAGGCCGACTTCATCGCCTTCCCCGGCACGCGCTTCTCCAGCGAGCATCACTACGCGGTCTTTCTCAAGGGCAACACACACCTGACCGCGCACCTGGCGACGCCGGTATTGATCGATGCCCAGACCCTGCAAGTCACCGCCGTGGTCGAACGGCCGTGGTATATGGACGCACTGGGCATGTCGCAACCGCTGCACTTCGGTGACTACGGCGGCATGCCGATGAAGATTCTTTGGGCGGCACTGGATGTGCTGACCATCATTGTGCTCGGCAGCGGCGTTTACCTGTGGTGGGTCAGACGCCGCGCCGCCCGAACAGTGAGCGCGACCCAGGCGCAGGTGACGCAATGAGTGGCAAGCCGTCCCGGTTCTGGAAAACCTTCGCCAAACCCGCATGGATCGCAATGCTGACAGGCGCAGGTCTGTTTGCGGCGCTGCTGGGCGATGGCTGGTGGGACACGCTGGCGTGGGCAGGCATGGGGATAGCTGCGGGGTTGAGTATCCGAGGATTGCTGGTGCGACACTGAGAGAGCGGATGCGGACTTGAAATCAAGCTTGCTCAACGCCAATCCACTCAACCCGATTGCAGTCCCACCACTCGCTGACTAGTCTAGGGACCTGTCTCAGTCGAGGAACACCCATGTCTGCCCCCCAGATGACGTTGTATTTCAACGCGGCCTCTCCCTTCGCCCGCAAGGTGGTGGTGATGCTTCATGAAACCGGTCAGGTTGACCGCGTGCACTTGCATCCCACGGTGCTGACACCCGTCAATCCGTCTGACGAGCTCAACGGCGACAACCCGGCCGGCAAGCTTCCGGCGCTGCGCCTGGCCGACGGCAATGTGATCCACGACAGCCGGGTCATCCTTGACTATCTGGACCATCAACATGTCGGCAATCCGCTGATCCCGCGCGACGGCTCGGCACGCTGGAGACGACTGACCATCGCCTCGCTGGCCGATGCCATACTCGATGCCGCCGTCCTGATCCGCTATGAAACCGCCCTGCGCCCTGCCGAGAAGCACTGGGATCTGTGGCTGGAGAATCAGCAGGCGAAGATCGAACGCACGCTCACCTATCTTGAGCAGGACGCCATCACTGAACTCAGCTCGTCATTCGATGTGGCGTCCATCAGCGTCGCGGCCGCTCTGGGGTATCTGGACTTCCGCCAGCCTGACCTGCGCTGGCGCGGTGCCTATCCTCGTCTGGCCAACTGGTACCTGGAAGTCAGCCAGCGACCTTCGATGCTGGCGACTCAGCCACCGGTCTGAGGCTGCGTGATCGATTGCCGGGGCATGCACGGGATCGTGGCGGCTCCGGTAACTGACCGATGATCATGCAGATCAGACAGCGCGCCCTGGCCTGATCCTCGCGCAAACCGAGCCACTTACTCATGACGGGGCTCCAGAGCCGCATCGAGCGGCTGGCTCGGACGACTGATCGCAATGCCATACCAGTCCAGCTTGCGGGTCAGCACCATGAACACACTCAACAGGCCGAACAGCAGCAAGGCGCCCATCAGCAACGCGTAGTCCTCGGCACTCAGCAGTCCGTACAGCAACCCATACAACGCGCTCAGACCCGCTGCAAAACCCGCCCCGTGAAGCACGCTGCGTAGCACGTGACTGACATAGAAACCGATCAGACACACACAGGCGCTCGCCGACAGCACGTAGGCCATGGCAAAACCCAGATGCTCGGACAGCGACAGCAGCATCAGGTAGAACAACGCCAGCGCCGCGCCCACCAGTGCGTATTGAACCGGGTGTACGGCCATGCTTTTCAGCACTTCGAACAGAAAGAATCCGGCAAACGTCAGTGCGATGAACAGCAGCGCGTATTTGATCGCCCGATCGCTCTTGAGGTACTGATCCACCGGATCGACAAAACTTACACCGAAACTTCGGCTCTTGAAGTCCTCGCAGGTCTGCGCGGTCAGGCAGCGGCTGAGTGCGTCTTCCAGATTGGTGGAAAAGAACGAGGCCTGCCATGCGGCACTGAACCCCTTATCGGTGATCTCGCGCTGGGTCGGCAGGTAATTGCCGATGAAACTCGGGTGCGGCCAGTCCGCATTCAGCTGCACGCGACTGGACTTGCCCACCGGCGCGACCTCGAACTGACCGGTGCCCTGCAGGCGCAGATCGAATGCGAAATCCAGCGTGACCTGCTCGCGACCGTCCAGCATCGGCAGGTTGGCGCTCACCCCTTCGCCCAGCCACTCGACCCGCGATCCCGGCAGCAGGTCCAGCGTCTGCCCGTTCATCTGCAGTTTCGGCGAGCTTTCGATACCCCGAATATCGCTGATGCCCAGCGCCAGGTAAGGCTTCTCGAAGGTGTAGTCGGTAAAGTCATCTGTCACGCCTAACTGCTCGGGCAATACGAACTGGCCGCTGATGTGGTTATCGGCATGATAAAGACGCGCCTCGTAGATACCTCGCGAACGCAGTTCGGTCTGCACCTTGCCATCCAGCTCGAAACGCTCCGGCAGAAAGTACAGGTAGCCGCGCTGGGAAGCGGTTTCAAGGTAACGCTCTTCGGTTTGCGCGTTGGTCTTCCAGAGACGGATGTTCTTGCGATACGGCACGACCAGCAGCGGGCCGGTCAGGCGCTGACTGAAGCTTGAGCTGCGCGCGATATCGTCCAGCACCCCATCGCGCTGCAACTGCCGATCCGTGATCAGGCTGCCGATCATCAACAATGGAATCAGCAGCAGAATGATCAGAAACGCGATGGTGCCCAGTTTTACAGCCAGATTTCGGTTCATGGGGCTCTCCCTGTTTTTCGATGGAGAGAGTCTGGAATGGGCATGTGGAGGCAGGATGGGCGTTGTGTGGAGATTGTGTGGTGACGCTTCAACCTGTCTGAGCTGGTCTCGCAGCAAACACCGGACTGTGGGAGGCCCCACCACGTCTTCGACGTAGCGCTGTCGCGCTGTCGCGCAGCAAACTCAGTGGGAGCGGACTTGTCCGCGAAAAGGCCAGTACATCCGACGAATATTCATCGCCTGAAATACAGTATTCGCGGACAAGTCCGCTCCCACAAAATCGAGTTCCTTCAGTGGGTTACAGGTTTTTTGATAAGAGGCGGCTTGCCGGCGATCTGCCCGGAACCGGCAGCAGCACTGACACACGCGGTGTGTCAGATACAACCTGGGGCCGCTGCGCAGCCCATCGCTGCCGTCGTAACCTCCGAGAGTTCCCACGCCCTCCGGGCAGAAGCAGACTTACGTGCATTTCAATAAATTACAGAGTGTTTGATAAGAGGCGCAGGTTATTAGAGGGTTTTACTGGATGCCACACGGCAGCAACAACCTCACCTCGACCCCGCCCTCGACATTCCCGATGTGCATTTCCCCTGCATGCAACTGCACCACTTCTTCCACGAAATTCAGGCCGAGCCCGGTGCTTTTTCGGCCGCTGTCCGGGCGCGGCAGGGAGTAGAAGCGCTCACTCAGGCGTGGCAAGGCGTAGTCGGGAATCGGGGCGGCGTCGTTGTAGAGCGTGAAGCGGATCCGCTCACCCTCAGGCTTGGCCATCAGACTAAGCCTGCCATCGACGGGAGTGAAGTCCAGCGCGTTATCGATCAGGTTCGCCAGCGCCTGACTCAGCAGAAAGCGTTCGCCCAGCAGTTGCAGACCGGGATCAATATGGATGTCGATGCGTAATGCCTGCCGCTCGACGCGGGTACTTCTGGCAGCCAACAGTTCATCGATCAGCTCCGCCAGCGCAACGGGAACCCGTTCTTCCAGGCCCTGGCGTTGCTCGACCATCGCCAGGTTGAGCAGACGCTCGATAAGCTGCTGCAATCGCGCACTTTCGCCCTCGATATTGCTGACGAAACGCTGTCGCTGTTCGTGGGGCATCTCATCCTGCAACAGCTCGGCAGCGCCGCGAATCGCTGCCAGCGGGCTTTTCAGTTCGTGGGTCAGCGTATGCACGTAGCGTTCGACATAGGCTTTACCTTCCAGCTGCGTGCGCATGTGCTCGACCGCCGCAGACAGTTGCTCAAGCTCGCCACCTCGATAATGCGGCAGTTCGGCGCGGCGTCCTTCGCTGACCGCCTGGGCGTAGCCGGTCAGACGTCGCAAGGCCGAACCCAGCCACCACGAGAACAACCCGCCCAGCAACAGGCCCAATACCATCAGGCCACCGCCATACCAGAGCAATCGGCGCTCGGCACGGTCGACATAGGGTTGCAACGAGCTGTTGGGCTTGGCGACGGTGACCACGCCAATGATCCTGCCGTTGTCACGAATCGGCGCACCGACGTGCATGACCGACGAATTCGGATCGTCAAGGTCGCTGCGGGTCGAACGCGCGCCGTACTCGCCGCGCAGGGTCAGGTAGACGTCGTTCCAGCGTGAATAGTCCTGACCCACCGCCTGCCCGCTGGAATCAAGCAGGACGATACCGTTGGCGTCGGTCACGTAGATACGGTTGTTGACCTGATTCTTGGGCAAGCCCCAGATGGTCGCGCCGGGCTGTCTCAGACCGTAAGCCTGTAGCGCGTCCGGCAGGCGGCTTTGATCAAGGGTGCCGTCCCTTACATTGTCATGAAGAATTTCGGCCAGCAGATTCGCCGTGTCGACCAGGGTTTCTTCGGTGGACTGACGCACGCCGGGGCGCACTTCCTTCATCACCGTGCTGAGCACGAAGTAACCCGTCAACGCGATGAACACCGCATAGACCAGAAAGATCCGGATGCTCAACGGCATCAGCTGTGGCCTGGACTGAAACTGTAACCCAGCCCACGATGGGTCTGGATCGGCTCGGCATCGGCCGCCACGACACGCAGCTTGGCACGCACGCTCTTGATATGGCTGTCGATGCTGCGCTCATAACCGGCATCTGCCGCCACGCCCATCGCATCGAGCAACTGCTCGCGGCTGAAGACCCGCTCGGGCTGAGCCAGCAGGCATTGCAGCAGCCGGAATTCGTGACGGGTCAGGCTCAAGGATTGGGCACGGTAGCTGATCTGGAAACGCTCAAGATCGACCGTGAATGGCTGATTTTCCGAGACAGGTGCAGTACGCGGCTGCATACGCTTGAGAATCGCCCGGACTCGCGCCGCCACTTCTCGCGGGCTGAACGGTTTGACAACGTAGTCATCAGCCCCGATCTCGAGCCCCACAACCCGGTCGATTTCGCCATCACGCGCACTCAGGAACATCACAGGCACTTCGCTGAAGCGCCGCAGTTGCTTGCACGTCTCGAAACCAGTGATGTCCGGCAGGCCGATGTCCAGAATGATCAGGTCGGCAGGCGATGCGCGCTGATGGTTGACGGCATCCTGCCCCAGGCTGAGCCATGACGTAGTGAAACCCTCGCTTTGCAGCGCATAGACCAGCGTATCGGCAATCGCGGCTTCGTCTTCGACAATCAGTATGTGAGGCATGGCATCCGAGCGCTGGGAGAGAGGGCGAAACGTTGCGCGATTTCAGCCCTCTGCGTCAATCAGCAATCGGGTTTGTCAGCGGTATAACGGCGTGCCGGATTGACGGCTGCGTCAAACTCGCGAAGCGCCTTGGCACCGATCAGCAGTGGATAGTTGAAGTGACTGCGATCCACCAGATTGACCTCGACGGTACGCTTCTTGTTGCCCAGGCACAGTTCCATATCCACGACCGGACGCTTGGTCGGATCGATCACTTCATCGTCTTCGTCATCGCCTTCGGAGCGGCCCTTGATCTTGCTGATCCGCGAAACCTTGTGCTCGTAAACCTTGCTGTCGGCGTCCTTGGTGGCCAGACGGAAACGAACCCAGTCATCGCCATCGCGCTTGAACAGCTCAATGTCCCTGGCCGACAGCGAAGCGGTCAGCGCACCGGTGTCCATCTTGGCCTTGAAGGTCTGGCCGACATCCACCACCTTGATGTTCTCGTAACGACCATACAGCGTCGGTTCGGCTGCCATGACAGGCAGAGCGAGCAGGGACAACAGCGCCAGAATCGGTTTCACGTTCAGGATTCCTCTCAATGGACAACGCCTGATTGGCGCCCGGTTTTAGACAGCGAACCCGCCGTTGGTTCGGCAGCTCGGGGTTTTGTGAGCATAATCCCCCGCACATGAAACATTTGTAAGTACCTGTGTAATTGGCGGGAAACGCGATGATCTTTATCATTGGCGCCCCAGAACGCCCAAGAGTCTCTTATGCGCCGTGTGCTTACCGGCTGTTTAGTCGCCACGCTCCTGCTGATCAACACACTCGTATTGATTGGTCCATTACTGGTTTTTGCTCTGCTCAAGCTGCTGTTCAAAGGCCGAATGCGTGACCGCTGCTCGCATGCGGTCATGTGGATTGCCGAAACCTGGGCCGAGATCGACAAACTCATCTTCGCAGCGTGCGTCCCGACACAGTGGGATATCCGTGGCGACGAAGGCCTGCGCGCTGACACCTCGTATCTGGTGATCAGCAACCATCAGTCCTGGGTCGATATCCCTGCGTTGATTCAGGCACTCAACCGGCGTACGCCGTTCTTCAAGTTTTTCCTGAAAAAGGAACTGATCTGGGTGCCGTTGCTGGGTCTGGCCTGGTGGGGGCTGGATTACCCGTTCATGAAGCGCTACACCAAGGCGTTTCTGGCAAAGAACCCCGAACTCAAGGGCAAGGACCTGGAAATCACCAAGGAGGCCTGTGAACTGTTCAAGCGCCAGCCCGTGACCATCGTCAATTATCTGGAGGGCACACGTTTCACCCCTGCCAAGCATGCGACACAGACCTCGCCCTACACCAGCCTGCTCAAGCCGAAGGCCGGTGGCGTCGCGTTCGTGCTGGCAGCGATGGGTGAACAACTGGATGCGATTCTGGACGTGACGGTCGTGTATCCCGGCTCCGGCATTCCAGGCTTCTGGGACATGCTTTGTGGGCGCGTGCCGAAAGTGATCGTGGACATCAGAACGCGCCCCATGGACCCCGCGCTGTGGCAGGGCGACTACGAGAACGATCCTGTGTTTCGCGAGAAAATCCAGGGCTGGGTCAACCAATTGTGGATCGAGAAGGATGCACGGATTGCGGCGTTGAGGCTGGAGGCCGCACAGCACTGACTGGCAGTTTCGACAGGTAGACGGCTCGCCGCGGCTGAACGAAGCTGAGTCAACATGGAAAAAGGATTTTCTCATGCTGCCGACTCGCACCACGGCGTCAGGCCTTTACGCCTATGACGCAACGGATCGCCTTGCTGCTTGCATGCCCGTTGATCAGGAGAGCGTCAGGCAGTTTTATCAGGATGACGTTCTGGTCAGCGAGCTGAGGGGCCTGGTGGGACTTACCTTCCTCCGGTCCGAACATCGACTGCTGGCCGCGTCAGAGAAGGATATGCACGAGCATCGCGTTCATCTGCTGGGCACGGATCAGTCGAACTCGGTGCTTCACAGTGTCAGCCTTCGGCAGCGCGAGGCCTTCGCCTATTCTCCCTACGGAACCTCTACACCAAAGAACCCGCCTTACCTGCCGGGTTACACAGGCCAGGCACCCGACCCGATCACAGGTCATTATCAACTGGGTAATGGTGCACGTGCCTTCAATCCGATACTGATGCGCTTCAACAGCCCCGATACCCTAAGCCCTTTCGGTGATGGCGGTCTCAGCGCCTATGCCTACTGCAAGGGCGACCCCGTCAACTACACAGACCCAACGGGGCACTATTCGATACCGGGCATGACAGGCATGGCCACTGTGCGACTGAAAACGGTCATCAGTCCCCGAGCAAGAAGACCCAGCATGATCGCCGAGGAGGGCTTCGCTCGAACCGTAGCCAGAGCCCTGAGCCGGAATACAACCTCGCCAGAGCCAATGCCTGAAACCAGAAAGTACCTCCACAACAGGCTCAAAAACTTAGACAAGGAGGCGCCTTTCGTCCAGAAACTTGCCTCAGTCAATCTTAACTTAGCCAGTCACGGCGACACCGACCTCAGCTTGCCCCATGCAAAATATTACGCGGACCTGGCCGTACAGGTGCATGCAGGCCAGTTGAGCAATACGGCCGCACACGTCGAAGCGGCCTTGAAATGGGCCAGCATGGTACGCGCACGAGGGGGAAGCACAACGCCTTTGATCGGCCTGGCATTCAACCTGCTTGGAGCATTGACCTCTGGCACCGCAGATAAGAAGCCGTACATAACCGGCGAGGCGTTGTTGAGTCAGAAGAATCAGTCAGTAAGACAAGTTGATAGTGCCCATCAGTGACCCGCGCCCCATACGCCACTCAGACTCTGCAACGCAGAACCGCCCGCACCTTGTTGACCCAGGTACTGCAAAATCACCGGGACAAACTGGCTGACCATGCTGCTGTCCATGCCCAGCGCCTTGAACGCGTTGTTCACGTCGCCCATGCTTTGCACGTTGCCCAAGGCATTGTTGAGCATCGAATTGTCGCCTGCCTTGCTTCCGCCCAGCAGCTTGCCAAGGCCGTTTGCGCCGCCCAGGCTGTCGAGCGCCGAAGTACCGGACAACTGCTCCAGACCGGGGACCGATTTAGCCAGTTGCGAATAATCATTGCCGGCCAGTTTGTTTTTGGCCAACCCCAGCAATGCGCCTGTCCCTCCTACCGCTTGTTCCGGGGTCACGTTGAGCTGAGAACCCAGCGCGTTGAGCAGGCCAGCGGCTTCGGGCGCAGCGGTCGCTTTCTGATTACCGCCTGTTGCATTGGAAACCGCATTCGCTGCGTCATTCAGGTTGAAGGCAAACACCGGGCTTGCTGCCAGGCCCATCAATGTTGCCAGTGCCATCACGCGCGCAGTTTTCATTCGGTCAACCTCATCAAAAACCTGAACCGCCCGATAGTGGGCGGTAAAACAGACGATTTGACTGGAGGAGCGGTAGCTTGTTCCCGGTGGGGTGCAGAGGATAAGTGTTATTTCCTACCCTGACGTCGGAGCAGCAGAGGCGCCCGATGCTCCGCCTGGCAGTTCTGATAGCTAGGCAGCTCACTCAACCGGACACAGACTCAACCATGAATGGCTTACGCTGAGAAGGTGAATGCAATGGCTCACATTGCAGGGGAGACACGCTGCAGTTATCGCTACGACGCTCTGGATCGCATGGTCAGCAGCGAACCCGGGGGCCAAGCCACCCTGTGGCGTTTTTATCAGAGAGATCGCCTGTCAACGCAGATACAGGGGCCAACCCGACACAGCCTGCTGCACGCCGATGAGCATTTGCTGGCGTTTCAACGAAAGCATGATGAGGGGTCGGATTGCGAATTGCTCGCGACGGACCAGCAGAGCTCAGTCATTGCAACGCCCCAGTCCGTTATTTCGTATACGCCATATGGTCATCGCCGCCCGTTGGCCGCCCCCTTGAATCTGCCGGGCTTCACAGGTCAGCAGGTAGATCCCATTACCGGGCACTATCTGCTGGGCAACGGCTACAGAGCGTTCAACCCGAGCTTGATGCGGCTCAACAGCCCGGACAACTTGAGTCCATTTGGTGATGGCGGTTTGAATGCCTATGCATATTGCGTGGGAGATCCCGTTAATTGGATAGACATCGAAGGGCATGCGCCTGCTTTTCTCAGGTGGTTGCTACGCATTCCAAGACCTTTCAAAGGGTCTTCGTTCACAACAAGCTCGAAGATGAAGAACTTCAAGATACTGGGAGAAGAGGCTTATACATTCGAAGACAGCGTTCACGGACAGTCACGATTGAATATATCTGCTCACGGACACCGAGCGTCAGCTGACGCACCCTCCAAGCTGGTCGTCAACCAAAAAAAATGGTCCGCACAACAAGTTAACGACGCACTTACTAAAAAAGGATATGACCTTCCTTCCTATGACCGTATTCGATTGATTTCCTGTTATTCCGCAAGTGGAAAGACGTCGTTTGCCGATGATCTTGCACAGATTACGGGCAGATCTGTAACAGGTTTCACCGCCGACGTCGCCGACAATCGAAGTTTTAAGCGGGTCGGCATGGTAGTCGAAGAGATCAGAAAACGGTATCCAAACACCTTCGAAAAAAAGATAAGCCAGTATTATTCACATCGAAAACATATGATTTTAAGACCTCAAAACGCGAGTGAAATTATTGAATTCTCCCCTAGGCGTTAGCTCGGAATGCAGAGTCAACCTGACTGTCCTGAAAGCGAGATGAGCAGGGCACATTCCAATCCCACCTTGATCCTGAATGACTTGCGCCAAGAAAGGTAAACCCAATGACCACCCTCGCCCATACCCTGCTTTGCCGTTATCAATATGACGCCCTGGATCGCCTTGCCAGCAGCGAACCTGCAAACCAAACCACACTGCAGCATTTCTATCAGAAGAACCGTCTGACCACCCAGATACAGGATCAGGTCCGGTATACGCTGCTGCACGCTGACGAGCATTTATTGGCATTTCAGCACATAGGGGCTCAGAGTTCGGAGCGCATCTTGCTGGCAACCGACCGGCAGGACTCGGTCATTGAAACACCCCGCGCAGGGTTTGCCTTTACACCGTACGGTCATCGACATCCACAAGCCAACCCTCTGACGCTTCCGGGCTTTACGGGCCAGCAGGCAGATTCCATTACCGGGCACTACGTGCTGGGCAACGGCTACCGTGCGTTCAATCCAGTGTTGATGAGGTTCAACAGCCCGGACAGTTTGAGTCCGTTTGGTGAGGGTGGTCTGAATGCGTATGCATACTGCGTTGGAGATCCGATCAACCGGGTCGATCCCAGCGGCCATGGGTCCTTATTTTTTAGACTCCTGCGACGAATGGGGCTCAGATATAAACGTCCTCAGCTTCAGGAATTCCCATCAACAATGAAGGGTTTGAAACTGAGTAATCACGTCAATCTGGGAAAAAGCCTCAATGTCTACGATAACGTGACGAAAAAAGGACAGCGGGAACTGTTGGTTCACGCCCACGGCATTCCGCTGGAATCAGAAGGACATCCACAATTGAGCATGGGTAAAGGAAAAGTTTCCCCAGATCTTCTTAATCATAAAATCAAGGAAAACAAAAGAAGTCTGGATGGGTATGAGACCATTCACCTTGTCGTCTGTCACTCTGCCAACGGCGGTGCAAATTCATTTGCGGCACAACTATCCGAACTCACCAGACTGCCGGTGAAAGGCTACAAAGGGAAAGTCATCTACGACAGTGTCTATGATATTGACAACGCACTCTCTGACGGCAATACACTCAGAGACATCGTTAAAAGAAACACCTTCCGCCAAGGGAGTGGCCTTTATAGAGATTTCGCCTATGAACCCGTCTGGCATTCCTACCTGTAAGGAAACCTTCACAGCGCTGAATGGGCCATTATTACTGCGCAAGGAAAAGGTGTTGTCTATCCACAAGGCCTTGCCGATAGATTAGTAAAAAAGGCAAGACGTTGAGCAGCCCTGACAACATTCATCGGTTTTTTTGTTACATGGGCGCGTGCGCAAAACCCATACGCGATAACTCGAAGTGCACCCTCTGAGGTGGGCGGCATCAGCCGCCCACCCGTCACGATCACGCCGCACTGAACAACTTATGCGGATCGATCACAAACTTCTTCGGCACACCCGCATCGAACTCGCCATAGCCACGCGGCGCGTCATCGAGACTGATGACTTCGACGCCCACCACGTCAGCGATCTTGATGCGGTCCCACATGATGGCTTGCATGAGTTGACGGTTGTACTTCATGACAGGCGTCTGGCCCGTGTGGAAGCTGTGGGATTTGGCCCAGCCCAGGCCGAAGCGGATGCTCAGGCTGCCCATTTTCGCGGCCGCGTCCACGGCGCCTGGATCTTCTGTGACGTACAGACCTGGAATACCGATCTTGCCTGCAACGCGCACCACGCCCATCAGCGAGTTGAGCACGGTGGCCGGTGCTTCGGACTGCGCACCGGCATGGCCGTGGCCACGCGCTTCGAAGCCCACGGCATCGATGGCGCAATCCACTTCAGGCTCACCCAGCAGCGCGGCGATCTGTTCGTGCAGCGGCGTGTCCTGGGACAGGTCGGCGATTTCGAAGCCCTGAGCCTTGGCGTGAACCAGACGGGTCGGGTTGACGTCGCCGACGATCACCACCGCAGCGCCCAGCAGACGCGCTGAAGCAGCCGCTGCCAGACCGACCGGCCCGGCACCCGCTACGTACACAGTACTGCCGGGGCCGACGCCTGCAGTTACTGCGCCATGGTAGCCGGTGGGCAGAATGTCGGAGAGGCAAGTCAGGTCGCGGATCTTTTCCATCGCAGCATCGCGATCCGGCAGTTTGAGCAGGTTGAAGTCAGCGTAAGGCACCAGTACGTATTCCGCCTGACCGCCGACCCAGTCGCCCATGTCGACATAACCGTAGGCACCGCCAGCGCGGGCGGGGTTTACGGTCAGGCAGACACCTGTGTGCTGCTCCTTGCAGCTACGGCAGCGGCCGCACGCCACGTTGAACGGCACGGACACCAGATCGCCGACTTTCAGGTGTTCCACATCACGACCGGCTTCGAGCACTTCACCAGTGATTTCGTGACCGAGGACCAGCCCGGTCTGGGCAGTGGTACGGCCACGAACCATGTGTTGGTCCGAGCCGCAGATGTTGGTGGACACCACGCGCAGAATCACACCGTGTTCGATGCGCTTGCCGCGTGGGTCTTCCATTTTGGGGAAAGGAATGCTTTGCACTTCGACCTTGCCAGCGCCGAGATACACTACACCGCGATTACCAGACATGCTTTCACCTCGCTTTTATTGTGTTGTAGCGGAGAAATGCGCTGCTTTGATTGGGTGTTGCGGCAACGCACCGATTGCTCTGGGTTGCTTGTGTCGTACTGCCGAGAAACCATGAAGGTGATTGTGTTGTGAAGCCCTACAAAACCACCGTTCTGTTGGCGTTCAGAAACACTCGCCGTTCAATGTGATACCCCACCGCGCGAGCCAGTGTCAGCCCTTCGATGTCCCGGCCCTTGGCAATCAGGTCTTCGGGATAGTGACTGTGATCGACCACTTCCACGCCCTGCGCGATGATGGGGCCTTCGTCCAGGTCGTTGTTGATGTAATGCGCCGTTGCACCCACCAGTTTCACGCCCTTGTTGTAGGCCTGATGGTACGGCTTGGCGCCTTTGAAACCGGGCAGCAGCGAGTGGTGAATATTGATCGCCTTGCCATCGAGCTTGCGACACAGGTCCGGTGACAGCACTTGCATGTAGCGGGCAAGGATCACCAGTTCGGCACCGGACTCTTCAATGACCTTCCAGACCTTGGCCTCCTGTGCAGGCTTGTCGTTGGGGTCGAGGGGGAAATGGTAGTACGCAATACCGTGCCACGCTGCCAAAGGCTCAAGATCGGGGTGATTGGACACCACCGCGACCACGTCCATGGACAACTGATTGATGCGCTGGCGGTAGAGCAAATCATTCAGGCAGTGATCGGCCTTGGAGACCATGATCACGACCTTGGGTCGATAGTTGGGCGCGGTCAGCTCGAAGATCATGCCAAATGCGCTGCCCCGCTCGGCCAGGCCTGCGCGAAAACCTTCTTCGTCGAAACCCTCGGGCTGGCGAAATTCGACACGAATGAAAAAGCGTCCCGACAGGCGATCATCGAACGAATGGTGCTCGGTCACGTAGCAACCCTGCTCGAACAGAAAGCGGGTTACGGCATCGACCGTACCCAGGACGCTGGGGCAGTCGGCAGTCAAAATCCATGTATCGGGGGCACGACTCATTAAGCGAATACTCCTGAATCCTTATCGCCTGTCAGGTCTTCGCGAAGACGCTGCATCAGACACCACTCACTTCAAGCCTGAATACTCAAACCATACTCGGCTGACGCATCCTGCAGCCACAGCCACCAGTAATCGGCAAAGCTGCGGCGGATCAGCAGCTCCCAGGTGTCTTCACCTGTACGACGGATCACCAGTTGCGACTTGGCAAACACCGTCCCGACGGCCTTGCCCACTGGAAAGTTGTCGGGGTGAACGTCGTAGCTGGTGGATTTCATCAGGACCTGAAGAACCTTGGGGCCGGTCAGTTCAAGAATCGACTGGCCGCCGCTGACGTTGACGATTGCGATGTGCAAGCCCGCCAATGCTTCGCGCAGTTGTTGCTCCGCAGCGAGTTCTTCGCCGCTCGGCACGATCAGCAGCCACTCGTCCGGGCCCATCCACTGCAACGAGCGTTCACCGCTGGTGACCAGCATCAGTGCGGCGGGCAATTCCATGCCGAGCGCCTTGTGTACGCCAGCGGCAAACGCTGGATCGTGGGCATCACCCCGCAGGGTCAGGTGGCCCAGCAGCTTCTTCTCGCGCAGGAACACGCCTGGACTGGCGCGGCCCTTGCCGACAAGTGTTTCCAGGCTGGCATGAAACAGCGGCGACTCGGCCTTCACGTCGGAGGTCGGGCGTTGTGGGTAAACATTGACTGTGGTCATGGATCACCTGCTCTGAATTCTGTTGTACCGAAACGCGGTTAGCTCACCGATCGTTCCCACGCTCGGCGTGGGAACGATCAGGTCACGCGTTTACTCCACGTTCTGCTGCTCGCCCTTCGGATCGAAGAACACCGACGAAACGATCTCGGCCTCGATCACGCTGCCATCGGCCAACGGTGCGAACACCCGCTCGCCCATGCGGCTCAGACCGCCCTTGACCACGCCCATTGCAAACGAATAACCC
The DNA here is from genome assembly GCF_030209155.1 of Pseudomonas sp. fls2-241-TYG-175. NCBI lineage: Bacteria > Pseudomonadati > Pseudomonadota > Gammaproteobacteria > Pseudomonadales > Pseudomonadaceae > Pseudomonas > Pseudomonas sp. fls2-241-TYG-175. Next base: position 17,182 of record NZ_JARVSO010000014.1, read on the forward strand.
AGCGAGTTGTGCGCATAGCTGGAGGTCACGTGACCGACCATGCTCATCGGAATCGCTTGCTTTGTGTCGAACACCAGTTGCGCACCTTCCGGCAGCCATTGATTCGGGTCGACCGGCTTGAGGCCGACCAGTTGCTTGCGCTGCTCACGCACGCAATCTTCGCGGTTCATGCCGCGCCAGCCCATCCACGAAAACGGTTTGGTACGCCCGACACACCAGCCCATGTTCAGGTCATCCGGGGTCATCGAGCCGTCCGTGTCCTGGCCGACAATGATGAAGCCCTTCTCGGCCCGCAGCACGTGCATGGTCTCGGTGCCGTAAGGCGTCAGGTTGTACTGCTTGCCCGCCTCGATGATCTTCTCCAGCACGCCCATCGCGTAGTCGGCCTGAACGTTGACCTCGTAGGACAGCTCGCCGGTGAAGGAAATACGGAACACCCGAGCCGGAACACCTGCGACCAGACCTTCTTTCCAGGTCATGAACGGGAAGGCTTCGCGGCCCAGATCGATGTCGGTGACTTCGCTGAGCAGCTTGCGGCTGTTGGGGCCGGACAGCGTCAGGGTAGCCCAGTGGTCGGTCACGGAGGTGAAGTACACCTTCAGGTCCGGCCATTCGGTCTGTTGATAGATTTCCAGCCATTGCAGAACGCGTGCAGCGCCGCCGGTGGTGGTGGTCATCAGGAAGTGGTTGTCGGCGATGCAGGCCGTTACGCCGTCATCGAAGACCATGCCGTCTTCCTTGCACATCAGGCCGTAGCGCGCCTTGCCCACGTCCAGTTTGGTCCAGGCGTTGGTGTAGATGCGGTTCAGGAACTCACGGGCATCGGGCCCCTGAATGTCGATCTTGCCCAGTGTCGAGGCGTCCAGCAGACCCACGCTGGCGCGCACGGCCTTGCACTCGCGGGCGACCGCAGCGTGCATGTCTTCACCGTTTTTCGGGAAGTACCACGGACGTTTCCACTGACCGACGTCTTCGAATTCGGCACCGTTGCGCACATGCCACGCATGCAACGCTGTGAAACGCACCGGCTCGAAAACGTGGCCGCAATGCCGACCGGCAATCGCGCCGAAGGTCACCGGCGTGTAGTTGGGGCGGAACATGGTGGTGCCCATTTCCGGGATCGACACGTTCAGCGAGCGCGCCGCAATGGCCAGACCGTTCACGTTGCCGAGCTTGCCCTGATCGGTGCCGAAGCCCAGTGCGGTGTAACGCTTGACGTGCTCGACCGACTCGAAGCCCTCACGGGTCGCCAGTTCGATGGCCGCAGCGGTGACGTCGTTCTGCAGGTCGACGAATTGCTTCGGCGCACGGGCAGTGCCCTTTTCGTGTGGCACCTGAAACAGCGCAAGGGTCGGCTCTTCTGCACGGCTGAGGGCCTTGGGCATGACGCCTTCGACCAGCTTGAAACCGGCTTCGCTGGCTGCGCGTACCCCCCCTTCGAAACCGTCGGCCAGGCTGTCCGCCAGGCTGTAAACCCCTTTTACGCCACCTACGCAGACACGCTTCTGCGGTGCCTCGCCCGGTACGAAACCAAGAATATCTTCACGCCAGACCGGCTTGCCGCCCAGGTGTGATGCCAAGTGAACGATCGGGCTGTAACCACCGGAGCTGGCGACCAGATCGCATTCCAGCCATTCGCCGGGGCTGGTCACGCTGTGTGATTTGATGTCGATGGCGGCGACACGTGCAGCCGTCACGCGCTTGGTGCCACGGGCTTCGATCACGGCGCTGCCGGTCAGGATGCGGATGCCTTTGGCACGTGCCTCTTCCACCAGCGGACCGCGCGGATTGTGACGCGCATCGGCAATCGCGACGACTGGCAGGCTGGCGTCGAGCCAGTCCAGTGCAACGCGATAGGCATGATCGTTGTTGGTGGACAGTACGAGCTTCTTGCCCGGCGCCACGCCGTAACGGCGAACGTAGGTGGAAACGGCGCCGGCCAGCATGTTGCCTGGCACATCGTTGTTGCCGTAGACCAATGGACGCTCGTGAGTACCGGTCGCCAGCACCACACGTTTGGCGCGCACACGGTGCATGCGCTGACGCACCATGCCGATGGGCGCACGGTCGCCGAGGTGATCGGTCAGGCGCTCATGAATGGTCAGGAAGTTGTGATCGTGATAGCCGTTGACCGTGGCACGAGGCAGCAGGGTCACGTTGCGCAGGCTTTTCAGCTCGGCAATGACAGTGGCCACCCATTCAATGGCCGGCTTGCCATCCAGGCTTTCGCGGCTGTCGAGCAGGCTGCCGCCAAACTCTTCCTGCTCATCGGCCAGAATCACGCGGGCACCGCTGCGCGCCGCTGCCAGTGCCGCCGCCAGACCTGCAGGGCCTGCGCCGACAATCAGCACGTCGCAGTGCTGGTTCATCGCATCGTAGCTGTCCGGATCGTTCTCGGTCGGCGAGCGCCCCAGACCTGCCGCCTTGCGGATGTACTTTTCGTACGTCATCCAGAAGGACTGCGGGTACATGAACGTCTTGTAATAGAAGCCCGGCGGCATCAGCTTGCCGCCGACCTTGCCGAGAATGCCCATCACATCGTTGTTCACGCTCGGCCAGCCGTTGGTGCTGGTCGCGACCAAGCCCGAATACAGGGCTTGCTGCGTAGCACGCACGTTGGGGATCTGCGTGGCTTCGGTCGCGCCGATCTGCAACACGGCGTTCGGTTCTTCGGAACCCGCTGCGAAGATGCCGCGTGGACGCGAATACTTGAAGCTTCGGCCGATGATATCAACGCCGTTTGCCAGCAGTGCCGACGCCAGGGAGTCGCCTTCAAAGCCTTGGTAGGTCTGACCGTTGAAGGTGAAATTCAGCACCTTGCTACGGTTGATACGGCCGCCGTTGGGCAGTCGATTGCTCTGGCTCATACCTTGTCTCCCTTGTCCGTGAACTGCGGCCTGGCGCCAATCGGATAGGTTTCGAGAATTTCGTAGGTCACGGTGTTGCGCGTGGCGTTGAAGTACTGGCGGCAACCGGCAGCGTGAATCCACAGCTCGTGGTGCAGGCCTCGCGGGTTATCGCGAAAGAACATGTAATCGCCCCACTGCTCGTCGGTGCAGGCGCCCGGATCGAGCGGACGCGGAATGTGCGCCTGGCCCGATGCGTGGAATTCCTCTTCGGAGCGCAGTTCGCCACAGTGAGGACAGAAGATATGCAGCATGAGTGTTTCTCCTGTTAGTGGGCGACCGCGGCTGCGCCGTGTTCGTCGATCAAGGCACCGTTATGGAACCGGTCGATGGAAAAAGGCTTGGCCAGCGGATGCATTTCGCCTTTGGCCAGGCTTGCGGCAAACACGTTGCCCGAGCCGGGCGTGGCCTTGAAGCCGCCCGTGCCCCAACCGCAGTTGAAGAACATGTTCGGGACCGGCGTCTTGGAGATGATCGGGCAGGCGTCCGGCGTGGTGTCGACGATGCCGCCCCACTGACGGTTCATGCGCACACGGGACAATACCGGGAACATCTCGACGATGGCCTGGATGGTGTGTTCGATCACCGGGTACGAGCCGCGCTGGCCGTAGCCGACCCAGCTGTCGATACCGGCACCGATCACCAGATCACCCTTGTCGGACTGGCTGATGTAGCCGTGCACGGCGTTGGACATGATCACGCTGTCGATGATGGGTTTGATCGGCTCGGACACCAGCGCTTGCAGCGGGTGGGATTCGATCGGCAGACGGAAGCCTGCCAGTTTGGCCATATGACCAGAGTTGCCTGCAGTCACGACGCCGACGCGCTTGGCACCGATGAAACCCTTGTTGGTTTCAACGCCGATGCACACACCGTTTTCCTTGCGGAAACCGATCACTTCGGTCTGCTGGATCAGGTCGACGCCCAACGCATCGGCTGCACGGGCAAAGCCCCAGGCCACGGCATCGTGACGGGCCACGCCACCCCGACGCTGAACGGTTGCGCCAATGATCGGATAGCGGGTGTTTTTCGAACAGTCCAGGTACGGGATTTCTTCGGCAACCTGTTTACCGTTGAGCAGTTCACCGTCCACGCCATTCAGACGGTTGGCGCTGACACGACGCTCGGAATCACGCATGTCCTGCAGGGTGTGGCACAGGTTATAGACGCCACGCTGGGAGAACATGACGTTGTAGTTCAGATCCTGCGACAGGCCTTCCCACAGTTTCATCGCGTGTTCATACAGGTGAGCCGATTCGTCCCACAGGTAGTTGGAGCGCACGATGGTGGTGTTGCGAGCCGTGTTACCACCGCCCAGCCAGCCCTTTTCGACCACGGCCACATTGGTGATGCCGTGCTCTTTGGCCAGATAGTAGGCCGTTGCCAGACCATGCCCGCCGCCACCGACGATGACCACGTCGTAGACTTTTTTAGGGGTTGGCGTGCGCCACATGCGCTGCCAGTTCTCGTGGTGGCTGAGGGAGTGCTTGAGAAGGCCGAAGCCTGAGTAATGCTGCATGTAGGGCTACTCCTGACTCAGCGATAAACCGGAAAATCGGCACACAGTGCGGCGACCTGACCTGCCACATTGGCCTCGACATCGGCATCGCCGAGATTGTCGAGGATGTCGCAGATCCAGCCTGCCAATTCGATGCACTGAGTGACCTTGAAACCGCGCGTGGTGACAGCCGGTGTGCCGATGCGCAGGCCAGACGTCACGAACGGCGACTGCGGATCGTTCGGTACCGAGTTCTTGTTGACGGTGATGTGCGCACGACCCAGCGCGGCGTCGGCGTCCTTACCGGTCAGGCCCTGACGGATCAGACTGACCAGAAACAGGTGGTTATCGGTGCCGCCGGAAACGACATCGAAGCCGCGATCGATGAACACCTGTGCCATGGCCTGGGCGTTGTCGATCACTTGCTGTTGATAGGCCTTGAAACCTGGCTCCATGGCTTCCTTGAAGCACACGGCCTTGGCGGCGATGACGTGCATCAGCGGGCCGCCCTGACCACCGGGGAACACGGCGGAGTTGAATTTCTTTTCCAGCTCTTCGTTGGCCCTGGCCAGAATCAGCCCGCCCCGCGGACCGCGCAGGGTCTTGTGGGTCGTGGTGGTGACCACGTCGGCATACGGCAGCGGGTTCGGGTACAGACCTGCGGCAACCAGACCGGCAACGTGGGCCATGTCAACGAACAGGTAGGCGCCGACCTTGTCGGCGATTTCACGGAAACGCGGGAAATCCAGCGTCTTGGAGTAGGCCGAGAAACCGGCAATGATCATCTTCGGTTTGCTTTCCAGCGCGATACGCTCGACTTCGTCGTAGTCGATCAGGCCGGTGTTGGTGTCGATGCCGTACTGCACGGCGTTGTACAGCTTGCCGGAAAAGCTGACTTTGGCACCGTGGGTCAGGTGACCACCATGGGCCAGGCTCATGCCCAGCACGGTGTCGCCCGCCTGCAGTAACGCCAGATAGACAGCGGCGTTGGCCTGACTGCCGGAGTGCGGCTGGACGTTGGCGTAACCGGCACCGAACAGCTGTTTGGCACGCTCGATGGCCAGTTGCTCGACCTTGTCGACGTGCTCGCAACCGCCGTAGTAGCGCTTGCCGGGATAACCTTCAGCGTACTTGTTGGTCAGGCCGCTGCCCTGGGCCTGCATCACGCGCTTGCTGGTGTAGTTCTCCGAGGCGATCAGCTCGATATGGTCTTCCTGACGCTGCTCCTCGGCATTCATCGCCGCCAACAGTGCGTCGTCATAACCCTGGATCTGGTCTTGCTTGCTGAACATCGCGGTTCTCCCAGCGGCGGCGCGGCGCCTGTCTTATCGGTAGGGCGTGTGGATTGCCCCTTGCCAGCGATGGTATGGCCGACGCCAAGCGACCAGATGCCTACGGACGCCACACAAAGGTGCGTTTACGACATTACTCAAATAGGCTCCACCGGTCGTTCCTTATCCTCCACGTTCTGGAGCGAGCACAATTTCGGACTGCGGGCGCGAGCAGGGTAGAGAACCTGCCAGTTCTGACAGTAGACGGGGTCAGACACAGGCACCTAATCTGGCCATGCAAAGAGGCCAATGGCACCACAACAATGAGGCCTGTAACGACACGGCCAGATCACTTTCTATTTAATGGATGAGATATCAGCCACTCCAGGAAGGAGATAATCATGGGTACTACGGCGAGAACTTATCTCTTGACGCCCGCGCTGTGGAGGACTCTGACGGCACCTAAAATCAGTCAGGCGCCAAGCCCCGAGCCGCTGCTCTTTCTTTCCCAGGGCGTGCTTCATGATTCGCAACTGTTAGGCCAGGTCAAGCTGAGGACCATTCAGGAACTGCCCACTCTCGAAGCGCTGATAACGGTCTACATCGAGGGGATGGAGACAACGCTTACCACAACGGCGCCAATAATCGACGCCAGACTTTACGCAACCACGCAGGACATCATTCACCAGAACGATGCCTTCAACTCCGTCATCTTCAAAGTTGTTTCTTATTCAGAAGAGGCGGTGACGTCCGATATCTATCTTTGGGAAATACCCTCCCCCATTGCACCGGACGCAATCGAATCGGACCTGCCTCTTTATCTTCCCAAAGGCTCGACTTTTCATGTGAGTCAGTCCGAACAGGACATCGTGATGGACAGGACCATCAGGATCTCAGAGGAACATCAGGCCTCGGTGAACATCCGTACCGTTGAAGGACGAAGCTACTCGACAACCATAACGGAGGCGCAAGCGGCTCGATGTGCAATACCGGGTGACTATTACGTGGAGAGCGGTTCTGGCCGTCTCGCCGTCGTATACGGCGTCACCACTGCGCCTGAACCTCCATTCACACCGATCATCAAGTACATCCCTTTGCCAGACGGACCGGCCCCCACTCAGACCCGTTCATACTGACATCACTCAGTCAATCGCCAGGGTGTCGTCACGACCCTGGCGACCATGACATCAGCTTTTTGGCGCAACCAACGCATCCGCCCGGAACATGCCGCGAATGCCCCGTACGGCCTGACGAATGCGGTCCTGGTTCTCGATCAGCGCGAAGCGCACATGATCGTCGCCGTACTCACCAAACCCGACGCCGGGCGACACACACACCTTGGCTTCGAGCAGCAGCTTCTTGGCAAACTCCAGCGAACCCAGGTGCGCGTAAGCTTCGGGAATCTTCGCCCACACGTACATCGACGCTTTGGGGTTCTCGACCATCCAGCCCAGTTCATGCAGGCCTTTGACCAGTACATTGCGACGCTGGCGATACTGTTCGGCGATGTCGAGCACGCATTGCTGATCGCCTTCCAGTGCCGCGATGGCTGCAACCTGCAGCGGCGTGAAGGTGCCGTAGTCGTGGTAGCTCTTGATCCGCGCCAGGGCGTTAACCAGTTCGGGATTGCCGACCATGAAACCGATCCGCCAACCCGCCATGTTGTAGCTCTTGGACAGGGTGAAGAACTCCACCGCAATGTCCTTGGCACCGGGAACCTGCATGATCGAAGGCGCTTTCCAGCCGTCATAGACGATGTCGGCGTAGGCCAGGTCATGAACCACCAGCACGTCATACTGTTTGGCCAATGCCACGACGCGCTCGAAGAAGTCCAGCTCTACGCATTGAGCGGTGGGATTGGACGGAAAGCCAAGAATCATCATCTTCGGCTTGGGAATCGAGCCACGAATGGCCTTCTCCAGCTCGGCGAAGAAATCCACACCCGGCACCAACGGCACCGAACGCACCTGAGCACCGGCAATCACCGCACCGTAGATGTGGATCGGGTAGCTCGGGTTGGGCACCAGCACGGTGTCGCCCTGATCGAGCGTGGCGAGCATCAGGTGCGCCAGGCCCTCTTTGGAGCCGATGGTGACAATGGCTTCGCTCTCGGGATCGATGTCGACCTCATAGCGCTTCTTGTACCAGTTGGAAATCGCCCGACGCAGACGCGGAATGCCACGCGAAGTCGAGTAGCCGTGAGTGTCTTCACGTTGGGCGACAGTGACCAGTTTTTCGACGATGTGCGGCGGCGTAGCCCCGTCGGGGTTGCCCATGCTCAGGTCGATAATGTCCTCACCACGACGACGGGCAGCCATCTTCAGCTCGGCGGTGATGTTGAACACGTAAGGGGGGAGTCGATCGATGCGCGCAAAGCGGCGCGGCGAACCTTGGTCAGCCATGAGAATCTCGCAGACGTAAGCGCCCGGAACCGTCCGAGCGACGTTGGCCACATGAGGCGGCCTGCTGCGGAAGATAAATGCAGTGCTGGCGTTTTGTCTATAGCGATGAGTGGGAACGATCATCGTCGTATTCCTGCACCCAGGTTCGGATCAGCATGCAGGCTCAGACCACCCGCAACACCTCACGCAACCCCAGCAACGCCAGAAAATGCAGCGGGTAGATCGCATACGCCCAGCGTCGCATCGGCATGACCCTGAATCGCGGCTTTGCCCTTAGCAAAGCCAGGCCCAGCACCGGGGCGAGCAGACAGGCAAGCAGCGACCCAACGGAAATCGGATCACCCCACGCCGCACCGGCAAACATCTCGGGCCAGGCATTGCCAGCCACGCAGAACACCGCCGGAAAAACCGCATATCCAAGCGATCTGTTCAGCACCAGAACAAACACCAACGGCAACAACACGCCAGCCATTCCGAACATCAGGTATTTCTGAAACATCACCCCCAACAGCAACGCCACAAGCGCCATCACCCGCGTCACGGGAGTCTGCCGCTGCCAGCCCTGCGCAATCAGCAGACCTAGCAGCAGGGTCGGCATGACGTTAAGCACCGTGGCATCAGCCATGAACAGCCGATAGGGAATCTCCGACAGCGCGGCGAAGGCCAGCAACCACATCAGATATCGCCATTGCACACGCGGCGCAATCACCGCTGCGCTGCGTCGTGAAAGATTGACGGCAATGGCCAGACAGAAAAACGGAAAGGCAAAACGCCCCGGCACGTACAGCTCGTTGATCGACCAGCCCACGTAGCGCAAATGGTCGAGCACCATGCTCAGCATCGCCAGCCACTTGAGCAGGTCCAGCGCCTTGTTGCGTCCCGGCAGAAAAGGCGGGTTGGAAAGATCCATATCACTCCTGACAGATAAAGAGTCGAGCAGGCAATGCATGACCGCGACACTGGTTTTTCGATACAGTGCGCAGGATAAGCCCATAAGGAATCGGCCATGACAGACCAAAGCCAACAGTTCGCCAGTGACAACTATTCCGGTATCTGCCCCGAAGCCTGGGCAGCGATGGAACAGGCGAACAAGGGTCATCAACGAGCCTACGGTGACGATCAATGGACTGCGCGGGCGTCGGATGATTTCCGCCGTCTGTTCGAAACCGACTGCGAAGTGTTTTTCGCGTTCAACGGAACAGCCGCCAACTCGCTGGCACTGTCATCGTTGTGCCAGAGTTACCACAGTGTCATCTGCTCGGAAACGGCTCACGTCGAAACCGATGAATGCGGCGCGCCGGAATTCTTCTCCAACGGCTCCAAGCTGCTGACCGCCCGCAGCGCTGGCGGCAAGCTGACCCCTGAATCGATCCGTGAAGTGGCGCTCAAGCGTCAGGACATTCACTACCCCAAACCTCGGGTGGTGACCCTCACTCAGGCCACTGAAGTCGGCGGCGTCTATCAACCCGAAGAACTCAAGGCCATCAGCGCGACCTGCAAGGAACTGGGTCTGCATTTGCATATGGACGGCGCGCGCTTCTCCAACGCCTGCGCCTTTCTGGACTGCTCGCCAGCTGAACTGACCTGGAAGTCGGGCGTTGACGTGCTGTGTTTCGGCGGCACCAAAAACGGCATGGCGGTGGGCGAGGCGATTCTGTTCTTCAACCATGACCTGGCCGAAGATTTCGATTACCGCTGCAAGCAGGCCGGGCAACTGGCGTCGAAGATGCGCTTTCTGTCAGCGCCGTGGGTCGGCTTGCTGGAAAACGACGCGTGGCTCAAACACGCCCGCCACGCCAACCGCTGCGCACAGCTGCTGGCGGATCTGGTCAAGGATATTCCCGGCGTGGAGCTGATGTTCCCGGTAGAGGCCAACGGCGTGTTCCTGCAACTGTCCGAAGCGGCCATCGCAGCACTGACGGCCAGAGGCTGGCGCTTCTACACCTTCATCGGCAACGGCGGCGCACGCTTCATGTGCTCGTGGGACACCGAGGAAGAGCGCGTCCGTGAACTGGCCGCCGACATCCGGCTGGTGATGCAGGGCTGACCTGCACACCCGCCGCAGACCTCAATACTCGATTTGCACGTCCCCTTTCGGCACGCTGCAGCAAGAGAGGATGTAGCCTTCTGCAACATCCTCGTCGGTGATGCCGCCGTTGTGCTCCATCTCCACTTCGCCGCTGATTTTCATCACCTTGCAGGTCCCGCAGATCCCCATGCCACAGGCTTTGGGGATCATAAGACCCAGCTTGGCGGCGGCGGCGTGGACGGTTTCACCCGGCCCCACCCGGATGCTCTTGCCAGTGTCGGTGAACTCGACCTGATGCAGATCGGCAATATCGACGTCCGGCGCATCAGCAGCGATTTCCGCCTGCTCGACGGCATCGGCACGGGCTTCCGGCGGCGTAGCACCAAAGGATTCCTCATGGTATTGCGCCATGTTGAAGCCGTTTTCCTGCAACAGACGCTTGACCGCTGACATGTAGGGCGTGGGCCCGCAGCAGAACACCTCGCGGTCCATGAAGTCCGGGGCCATCAGCTCGAGCATTTTCTGGTTCAGGTAACCGCGATAGCCGGCCCATGGCTCGCCGAGTCCGTGTTTTTCACAGACCAGGTGCAGGCTGAAGTTGTCGATCCGCGACGCCATGTGCTCCAGCTCGCGGTGATAGATGATGTCCTTGGGCGAACGGGCGCTGTGCACGAACACCATGTCGACATTGGCGTTGGTGTCGTAGAACCAGCGCGCCATGGACATCACCGGCGTGATGCCGACGCCGCCGCTGAGGTACAGAATCTTCGGATTGGGAAAGTCGATGGCGTTGAACAGACCGACAGGCCCGTGCACGGCCAGCTCCTGGCCCTCGTGCAACGTGTCGTGCAGGTAGTTGGAAACCTTGCCGCCCGGCACGCGCTTGACGGTGATCGAGAAGCTGTAGGGCACCGACGGCGAACTGGAGATGGTGTAGGAGCGCATGATCGGCATGCCGTCGATTTCCAGCTCCAGGGTCACGAACTGCCCGGGCTTGAAAAAGAACAGAATCGGCTGGTCGGCCATGAAGCAGAACGTGCGTACATCCCAGGTTTCCTGGATGACTTTGACGACACGTACCAGGTGGCGCCCGTTGGCCCATGTCTGGGTCGTGACCGGGCTGAGGAAACTTTGGGACATACAGGATCTCCACGGCCGACTGTCGGCCTCTTATGGTGCGGATTCTGCTTAACAGAAGGCGCTGTCACTTATCCATCAACGACATTCACGTACTTACGGCGACCAGCCCCCAAAGACAAGGTGTTTCGCGTCGGGAACGGATTCGGCCATGTCGCGCATGGATAAGGTTCGTCGAACGCCCGCCTCCACACTCGCCACCAAGGGCAATCAAGCAAGGACGACTGATCCGTCGCCCTGCGTGCAGCGCTACAACAACCGTATCAGCCACATTCGCAGGCCGCCTTCAGACGCGGTCATGAGGGATTTTAACGATGGACGTCACCGCAACCCTGAGCCTGGGCGACCTGCTGGAACCTGCACGCAAGGCCACTGCCGAGATGCTGCAGAATCGTGAACGCACGTATTCGTTGCCGCAGCCGTTCTACAGTGATGAACGGCTGTTTGAAATCGATATGCAGGAGATTTTCCAGAAGGAATGGCTGATTGCGGGGATGACCTGTGAAATCCCGGCCAAGGGCAACTACCTGACGCTGCAGATCGGCAAGAATCCGATTCTGGTCGTGCGCGGCCCGGATGGAGCGGTCAACGCGTTCCATAACGTCTGCCGTCACCGGGGTTCGCGTCTGTGCACCGCCGAGAAAGGCAAGGTCGCCAAGCTGGTCTGTCATTACCACCAGTGGACATACGAACTGGATGGCCGCCTGCTGTACGCTGGCAGCGAAATGGGTGCCGACTTCGACATGACGCAGTTCGGCCTGAAGCCGGTGAACGTGAAGACCGCTGGAGGTTATATTTTCATCAGCCTGGCGGAAAACCCGCCGGCCATCGACGAGTTCCTGTCGACCCTGCGTCACTACATGGAACCCTACGACATGGAGAACACCAAGGTGGCGGTGCAGACCACCTTGATGGAGAAGGCCAACTGGAAGCTGGTGCTCGAAAACAACCGCGAGTGCTACCACTGCAACGCCTCGCACCCGGAATTGCTCAAGACCCTGCTGGAATGGGACGACGTGACCGACCCGCGTGCCGACCAGGCCTTCAAGGACCATGTAGCTGCCTCCGCCGCTGCCTGGGATGCCGAAAAAATCCCTTACGCCCACGCCAGCTTCGGCTTGCGTAACCGCATCGTGCGTATGCCACTGCTCAAGGGCACCGTGTCGATGACCATGGACGGCAAGGTTGGCTGCAGGAAACTGATGGGCCGCATCCAGAACCCGGATCTGGGCTCGATGCGCATCCTGCATTTGCCGCACTCCTGGAACCACTGCATGGGCGATCACATCATCGTGTTCACCGTGTGGCCGATCAGCGCACAGGAAACCATGGTCACCACCAAGTGGATCGTCCACAAGGACGCTGTCGAAGGCGTGGATTACGACGTGGAACGCATGCGTCAGGTGTGGGACGCCACCAACGACCAGGACCGTCGTCTGGCCGAAGAAAACCAGCGCGGTATCAACTCGACGGCCTATCAGCCAGGTCCTTATTCGAAAACCTACGAGTTCGGCGTGGTCAACTTCGTCGACTGGTACAGCTCGCGCATGCTGGAGAATCTTGGCGCCGAGCCTGCGCCTTATTTGAAAGGCGTGGCGGTCAATCACGAATAAGCTCGGAAAGTTTATAGACACGAAGTTCAGATTCCTCTTGAACTTCGTGACGATTGCAACGATAAAACATTGACCACTGGTCTCGAATCGATCAAAAGCCCCTCTCTGTTTCATGACCCGCCGCTAAACAGCTTTTTCTCCGACTAAACTTGGTTGACGTTCCAACGGAATGGAAACGTACAGCGCACATCACGCGTACGTTATTTAGTGCACGGAGAAAAAATATGTTCACTCGCTACTTATTCAAAAAATACATAAAACGCTATCTCTCACGCTTTAAAAAACGCAGAGAAGATGCTGCCTCCATCATGCCGGATATTTCGAAAAAAAATATCCTCATGGGTTTCTGGCATAACTGGGGACCTGAACCGGGTCAGGGTTACCGGCAGGGCATGTTCAAGGAAATGTCGCTGAGCGAGATTCCAGAAGCCTACAACGTGGTGGCGGTGGCCTTCATGAAGGGCAACGGCATCCCGACCTTCAAGCCTTACAAAGGGACCGATGCAGCGTTTCGCGCCGAGGTCGCCACGCTGAATGCACAAGGCAGAGCGGTGCTGATCTCTCTGGGTGGCGCGGATGCCCACATTGAATTGCACGCAGGTCAGGAGGCAGCGCTGGCTGCTGAAATCTGCCGACTGGTCGAGGTCTATGGCTTTGACGGCCTGGACATCGATCTTGAACAGACCGCAATCACCTTTGCCGATAACGCCACTGTATTACCTGCCGCACTGAAACTGGTGCGCGAGCATTACAAAACCGAAGGCAAGCATTTCATTATCAGCATGGCGCCAGAGTTTCCTTACCTGAGGGATTCCGGGCCTTACCTTGCCTATATCTCAGCCCTTGAAGACTACTATGACTTCATTGCACCGCAATATTACAACCAGGGCGGTGATGGCATATGGGTCGACGAACTGAATGCGTGGATCACACAAAACAACGATGAACAGAAGCAGGAATTTCTTTATTACCTGACCGATAGCCTGATTAACGGTACACGGGGGTTTTCATCCATTCCTGCCGACCGTCTCGCCATTGGCTTGCCAAGCAATAATGACGGCGCAGCCACCGGCTACGTGATTGACCCTGAGGATGTAAAAGATGCACTGGCGGAACTGGAAAGCAACGGCAATCCGATTCGCGGCCTGATGACCTGGTCGATCAACTGGGATGCTGGCGTCGACAAAGACGGCAAGCCTTACGATTGGGAGTTTCATGAGCGTTATAAATATCTGACTGAAGGTGAACAACCAGGACCGGACAAACCACCAGCACCCACCCATTTCAGGTCGACGGCACAAACCATCAGCTCCATCACGCTGAACTGGGATCTTGTGGTATGGAACAGGCCGGTCCTGCGATATGACGTTTATCGTGATGGTGTTCATCTGCCTGAAACGACACATCCTCCGTTCACAGACACAGGTCTTGAACCGGGCAAAGCCTACGATTACCAGATCACAGCGACTGACACGGACAATGTCACCTCGGATAAATCCGCCGTCATCAGTGTCAGTACCAAGGCAGAGGGTGGAGGCGAGCGGCCCACCGCTCCGACCGATCTGCACACCACAGAAATAACGTCGACCAGTATCTCGCTGATGTGGAACGCGTCGTCTCCCGGCTCGAGCCCTTTGATGGAATACGCACTGATTCGAGGTGACGAGCAGATTGCCTCGATCAAATCGCCCACCACCCGCTTCACTGATACCGGGCTGAAACCGGATACCCAATATCAATATGTCGTCTTTGCACGAGCGGTGGACAACCTGTTTTCCCAACCCAGCAACATGGTGAAGCCCAAAACCAGAGCCGACGATGGCGGTGATGAGATTGCTGAATGGGTGAAAGATCATTTCTACGACATAGAGGATAAGGTGACGTATAAGGAACTGAAGTACATCTGTATCCAGTCTCATGTTTCGATTGAAGATTGGAATCCGGGCCAAGCGCATACCTTGTGGTTGCCTTATGCGCTCAGGGCTTATCGTCGCAAGTCCAACTGACAGCAACCCTGAAAATCAGGCAGGCAACGGATTCTCAGGCACGCACTAAAAGAGAGACGACTTATCCACAGCGCTGTAGATGAAACATGGAGCAGGTCGTTTCTCGAAGGGCAAAACCTTTCCGAAAAAACGCAAGTTATGCATGACCGTCAGATTACCAAGCCACTGTATATTTTTTAACCACAACCCTTAAAGCCTTGAATTCATTGGGCCAGGACAGACCGCAAACACGTTATCCACAGAAAAGCCAACAGACTTTGGGTACAACTCGGTCTTTTATCGATGCGTGCTGTGGAAAACTGAAAAATGTGCGATGTCTGCGCTATGAAATGCAGTTTTGATACCTGCACAGACCGATTGGCTATTTTTTGAACGATAACGCGAAAGCCACGTAGAACGGGGCTTACAGCGGATCACGAACAACTTGTCCACAGAGACGCCAACAGAGATTGTGGGCAATTATCGGATCAGGCGCGCAGCGTCGACTTATTTATCCACATGGAAAAGTCTTTAAAAACCGCGACTTAACCTGATCAATATTTGATCACCCCCATGTAAGCCACAGTCTACAAGGGGTTCAGCAAGGCGCGAACACGTTATCCACAGACGAACACACAGGGATTGTGTGTAAGTTGGCGTATTGCTCAGCGCACCACGCCTTCCTCAACCAACAGTTTAAGAATAGCGGCCGCACCTTCTTCAGCACTCAAGCCTTTCAACACCTGCCCACCGCCACCGCTGGCCTTGGCAGTTGCGGCCTTCATGCGATCAGCGCCGCTTTTGGCCTTGATAACTTTCAGGCGTTTGGGACGTGGTTTGGCGGGTTGCAGCGGCTGACCTATGAGTAACTCGTCGTTGACCACTTCGACGTCTTCCACACCGAGAACACCGCGTTGCGCAGGGCCGTAAGCGCTTTGACGCGGTTTTGGCGCGGCGTTATCCACAGTGGCGAGGAACGGGAGGCGCACCTTGAGACGACGACGCTGGCCACGAGGCAGCGCCTGCAGCAACAGCGCAGTGCCGTTATCCAGCGACTCGACCTCGGCAAGGCCGGTCACCAGCGGCCAGCCCAGTTTTTCAGCCAGCAGGAACGGCAACATACCTGAGCCTTCGCCGGTTTCTGCCTGACTGCCGGTCAACACTAACTGCGCTGAAGAGTCGCGAATGTAATCCGTCAGTACACCCAGTGCATCGGCGCCTTGCGGCTGCTCCAGCACATGCAGCTCGCTCAGCCCCATGCCCAGATAAGCACGCAAGGCGGGCTCCTGTGCATCGCCCGCGTGGAGCACGTGCAAGTTATCCCCAGCCAGCTGCATCCCCAACTCGACGGCTCGTGCGTCCTGCTCAGCGCGGCGCGCACGGCCTGAAGTCGGGTGAGCGCCGATGGACACCAGACTGATGATCTGCACGCCTGACTTATCCACTGCCACGTTGTTTTGATCAGGCCGCATCTCGTTTCTCCCCGTTGCGCCAAGCTTCGACTGCAGCGATCAGCGCGTCGAGAATGGCGGCGCTTTCGCCAATCACTGAAAGATCGGCCCGCTTGACCATGTCGCAGCCTGCATCAAGGTTGATGGCAACGACCTTGTCGCAAGCACCGATACCCTGCAAATGCTGGATGGCCCCCGAGATTCCCACTGCCACGTAGACACGCGCCGTGACCCAGGTGCCGCTGGCGCCGACCTGCCGCTCGCGACCCATGAATCCATCGTCTACAGCCACACGTGAAGCACCTTCGGTAGCGCCCAGGGCCATCGCAGTGCGGTGGAACAAGGCCCAGTCTTTCACCCCATTACCGCCGGACAGAATGAATTCGGCCTCCGCCATGGGGATAACTGCAGGATCGACTGTCACCGCCCCCAAGTCCTCGATACGGGACAAGCTGCGGGCCACCGTTGTGGATAACTCTACGGGTGATGCCTCATGGCGGGTTTCGCTTACGGGTTCTGCACATTCGGCCGCCGCCAGAATCAGCCTTACGACAGGCCGAATCAGGTCTTCACGCCCGGCCCCGGCCCTGCCAATGCACAGCTCATCCTTGACCTGCCAGACGCGTGTCGCCGGGCGCTCGCCGATACTGGCTGCAAACCGTCGTCCGAGCTCGCCACCACCGGTGCGGCTGTCGGGCAGCAACCAGTGGCGAGGGTTGAACTGGTTATCCACAGCACGCAGCCCCTGCACGCGCTGCTCAGGTGAATAACCGCTGAATTGTGTGCCATCCATAACCAGCAGGCGGTCCACGCCCGCTGCCTCGAATGAGGTTTCCTTGTGCTCGCCGAACACCACGGCCAGTACAGCACCGTCCGTGCCCGCCAACTGATGGGCCAGACCCAGCAGGTCGCGGTCATGGCTGCTCAGGCGGCCACCGACCATGTCGGGAACCACGCAAATGTAGAACGCCGGATCAACAACCTGATGCAACGGCAGCTGCACTTCAGTGGCGGCCGAGCGCTTGACTGCACCACCCTGCTGCGCACCGCTGCGGTCGATCCGCTTGATACCGTTTGGGCCGATGAAGCCCAGCCCATGCACAGTCTTGCGCATCAGGCCGTTGGGCCCCATCCAGCTGGTTTGTGCAGGTTGCATCGCCGCGTGCAGCGG
Source organism: Pseudomonas sp. fls2-241-TYG-175 (assembly GCF_030209155.1). Taxonomy (NCBI): domain Bacteria; kingdom Pseudomonadati; phylum Pseudomonadota; class Gammaproteobacteria; order Pseudomonadales; family Pseudomonadaceae; genus Pseudomonas; species Pseudomonas sp. fls2-241-TYG-175. Next base: position 34,645 of record NZ_JARVSO010000014.1, read on the forward strand.
ATGCAGCCGGTTACGGGCGATCCACTCGGCGCGGGGGTCGCGGCGGATAATGTCGCTCATCAGTGCACCTCCGCAGGTTCACGTTTTGCCGGAACAGGCTTGCTGGGGATAACGTCGTCTTCCAGCAGCGCATCGGCCACCAGTTCGGCGATGTCCTTGATCAACGGTCGAGGCTCGACCACGCCTTCGAGCATCGCGGTACATTGTGGACAACCGACCGCCACCAGTTCGGCGCCTGTCTCCCGAATGTCGTCCATGCGCATATCCGGGATACGCTGCCTGCCAGGAATGTCGGTGATCGGCGCACCGCCACCGCCTCCGCAACAACGTGAGCGGAAGCCGGAACGCTGCATTTCCCTGATCTCGATACCCAGCGCACGCAGCACGTCGCGGGGCGCTTCGTATTCGCTGTTGTAGCGGCCCAGATAACAGGGATCGTGATACGTCACGCTGGTGCCTTTGTGCTGCCCCAATCTTACGGATCCGCTCTGAATCAGCTCGGCCATATACGTGCTGTGATGCTGTACCTGATAGTCGCCGCCAAACGCACCGTATTCGTTTTTGAGCACGTGAAAGCTGTGCGGGTCGCAAGTCACGATGCGCTTGAAGCTATACCTGGCCAGCGTCTGAATGTTGCGTCGGGCAAGCATCTGGAAGGTGGCCTCATCGCCCAGACGACGCGCCACATCGCCGCTGTCGCGCTCTTCCAGCCCCAGCACGGCGAAGTCGACTCTGGCTGCTTTCAGGACTTTGACGAAGGCTCGCAAAGTACGCTGGTTGCGCATGTCGAACGCGCCATCGCCTACCCAGAACAGGACGTCCACGGTCTTCTTCTCGCTGAGCAGATTCAGGTTCAGATCCGCCGCCCAGTTCATGCGACCGCCCGGTGCGAAACCGCCCGGGTTGTCGGTGGCGATCAGGTTCTCCAGCACTTCGGCGCCCTTGTTCGGCGTCGCGCCTTTTTCCAAAGTCAGGTGACGACGCATGTCGACGATGGCATCGACGTGCTCGATCATCATCGGGCACTCCTCGACGCAGGCGCGGCAGGTGGTGCACGACCAGAGTGTCTCGGCATCCACCAGACCGTTGACGATGGGCTGATGCGGATGTCCGCCGTGCTCGCCAATCGGCCTGCCTTTACCATCGAGCGACGGATACGGACGGCCTGCAAAATGTGCATCGGTGCCGCCCGCCAGACCCACGACCATGTCTTGAATCAATTTCTTTGGGTTCAGCGGCTGGCCTGCGGCAAATGCCGGGCAAGCGGCTTCGCATTTGCCACACTGCACGCAGGCGTCGAAGCCCAGCAGCTGGTTCCAGGTAAAATCCTCGGGTTTTTCCACACCGAGTGGCGCGGTCGGGTCATTCAGGTCCAGAGGTTTGAGCCCCGTGGAACGACCGCCGCCGAAGCGCTCGGCGCGGCGGTGCCAGGCCAGGTGCAGCGCACCGGCGAAAGCGTGTTTCATCGGGCCGCCCCAGGTCATGCCGAAGAACAGTTCGCTCACGCCCCACAGCACGCCCAGTCCCAGAATCGCGACCAGCACCCAGCCGCCGAAATGCTCGGGAAGAATGCCGGCCACCGGCAGCGTGACGATGAAAAAGCTCGCGGCAAACGCCATGAGACTTTTTGGCAGACGCATCCACGGACCTTTGGACAGACGCGCGGGCGGATTCAGGCGTCGGCGGTAAACGAAGATGGCGCCGACAAACATCACGGCAGTCATCAGCAGTAACGCGTAGCCGAGCAGGCGGTTATGCAAGCCGAAACCGTGCACCAGAATCGCCAGGATAATCGACGCGACAGCACCGCCCGCCGTGGCGACGTGGGTATTGGCAATGTATTTGTCGCGGGCGACCACGTGGTGCAGATCGACCATGTAGCGCCTGGGCATGGCCAGCAGACCGCCCAGCCAGTCGACCTTCGCGGCCCGGCCGTTGCGCCACATTTTGACCCGCCGCAATGCACCGAGCGCCGCAAGGGCCAGCGCGGTGAACAGCAGGATGGGAAGAAGGGTGTCTAGCATCTGAAGCTCCCAAAAATCAGGCGGTCTTGCAGGCCAAATCGTCTGACTGTCGCAAAGGACAGAGCGAACGCTATTCCTTGTGGGAGGGGGCTTGCCCGCGATGAACGACTACGAGGTACTCCTGATGCACCGTGTCGACTGCATCGTCGGCAAGCCGCCTCCCACAGTCTTGTGTCTGCTGCACGACAGCGCTGTGTCATGGACATAGCGATAACTCCCACAAGACCGTGGTACCTCAAAAAAGACCTTCAGAAATCCTTGCACAGGCGCAAGCCGTCGTAGATCGCTGCGTGGGTGTTGCGCTGTGCCACGCAGTCGCCGATCCGGAACAGCAGGTAACCGTCGCCCGGCTCACTCAGCGAAGGCTGCGGCTGAATGGCAAACAAGGCATCGATATCGATCTGGCCCTTGTTGCGCGACCCTTCCTTGAGCGCGTAGTAAATCGCCTCGTCCGGACGCACGCCGTTCTCCACCACCACCTGATCGACCACCCGTTCTTCCTTGGCCCCGGTGTATTCGTTCTCCAGCACAGCGACCAGCTTCTCCCCCTCGCGGTAGACCTTTTCCAGCATCATGTCGCCGGTCATGATCACTTCCTTGGGATACATGCTGCGGTAGTAGGTCGGGAACGACGTACCGCCAATCGCTACGCCCGGTTTGATGTCGTCGGTGACGATCTCGACCTGACAGCCCTTGTCGGCCAGAAAGTCGGCCACGGACATGCCGGTGAATTCGCAGATGGTGTCGTAGACCAGCACGTTCTTGCCCGGCGCAACCTTGCCGTCCAGCACGTCCCAACTGCTGACCACCAACCCTTCGGCCGCGCCCCAGTGCTCGTTCTGCTCCAGAAACGGATGACCGCCCACCGCCAGCACCACGATGTCGGGACGCAGGTCGAGGATGGTGGCTGCATCGGCGGCAGTGCCCAGACGCAGATCGACTTTCAGACGCGCCAGTTCCAGCTGGAACCAGCGGGTGATACCGGCAATCTGGTCACGCTGCGGCGCCTTCGACGCCGTGGTGATCTGTCCGCCAATGAATTCCTTTTTCTCGAACAGCGTCACGTCGTGTCCACGTTCGGCAGACACCCGCGCCGCTTCCATTCCGGCAGGCCCGGCACCGACGATCACCACCTTGCGTTTCGGCCCGGTGGATTTTTCGATGATGTGCGGCACGCCCATGTATTCACGCGACGTGGCTGCGTTCTGGATACACAGCACATCCAGCCCCTGATACTGGCGGTCGATGCAGTAGTTGGCGCCAACGCACTGTTTGATCTGGTCGATCTGGCCCATCTTGATCTTGGCGATCAGGTGCGGATCGGCAATGTGCGCCCGGGTCATGCCGACCATGTCGACATAGCCGCCTTCCAGAATGCGCGTGGCCTGGTTCGGGTCCTTGATGTTCTGCGCATGCAGTACAGGCGCCTTGACCACTTCCTTGATACCGGCCGCCAGGTGCAGAAACGGCTCCGGTGGATAACTCATGTTGGGGATCACGTTGGCCAGGGTGTTGTGGGTGTCACAACCCGAGCCCACCACACCGATGAAATCGATCATGCCGGTGTCGTCGTAGTACTTGGCGATCTGTTTCATGTCCTCATGGCTCAGGCCATCAGGGTGAAACTCGTCGCCGCAGATGCGCAGGCCCACGCAGAAGTCGGGACCGACTTCCTTGCGCACCGCCTTGATCACTTCCAGACCGAAGCGCATGCGGTTTTCGAAGCTGCCGCCCCACTCGTCCGTACGCTTGTTCACGCGCGGACTCCAGAACTGATCGATCATGTGCTGGTGCACAGCCGACAGCTCCACGCCGTCCAGGCCACCGGCCTTGGCACGGGCTGCGGCGCTGGCGTAGTTACCGATCACGCGCCAGATTTCCTCGGGCTCGATGGTCTTGCAGGTGGCGCGGTGCACCGGCTCGCGGATGCCCGACGGCGAGAGCAGGGTCGGCCAGTGATCGCCATCCCAGCGAGAGCGGCGTCCCATGTGGGTAATCTGGATCATGATCTTGGCGCCGTGCTTGTGCATGGCGTCGGCCAGATTCTGGAAGTGTGGAATGATCCGGTCAGTGGCCAGGTTGACCGATTTCCACCAGCTCTGCGGGCTGTCGATCGCAACACTCGACGAACCGCCGCAGATGGCCAGACCGATACCGCCCTTGGCTTTCTCTTCGTAATACTTCACGTAACGGTCGGTGGTCATGCCGCCATCGGTGGCATAGACCTCGGCATGCGCCGTGCTGAGCACGCGGTTGCGGATGGTGAGCTTGCCGATCTGGATCGGCTGGAACATCGCTTCGAAAGCCATAACGCGATCCTCGATTTACAGCGGCTTGACGACAAAGAGTCCGTCGTCATGACCTTCTTCCGAACCACCGTAGACCTGCTCGGCCACTGTACGGATCGAGCTGCCGCTGGCGGCCAGAATCTGATCCATGGCACCTGCGAACCAGCCGGTGAACATGTAGTCGACCTTGCGACCGACCTTGCCGTAGACGTACACGAAGCAGGAGTGTTCGAGCTTGACGCTGGCCGTGCCCTTTTCGAGGTCGATGTCCTGAATCTTGAACAGGCCCCAACCGCGCTGCGACAGGCGCTTCATGTAATGTTCGAACACGGCGACGCCCTCGATGCCGTGGCATTCGGCTTCTTTCTCACACCAGTGCCAGGCGGATTTGTAGCCTGCCTTGTAGAGAATTTCGGCGTAGGCATCGGCGCCCAGCACTTCCTCGATGCCCATGTGGTTGTTGACGAAAAAGTGGCGAGGCACGTAGAGCATCGGCAGTGCATCGGAGGTCCAGACACCGGTTTCGCTGTCGACTTCGATGGGCAGTTGCGGGGCGATTTTGGCCATGGGGAACAAACTCCAGATGATTCGGGTTACACCCACCGCAACCAGGGCCGTGGGCGTGTATAGGTTCAGGTGTAACAGGCGGCTTATTCGCCCCAGACGTCGGCCAGAACGTTGACCCAGTTCTCGCCCATGATCTTGCGCACCACGCGCTCTGGATGGCCGCGCTTGAGCAGGGTTTCGGTCAGGTTGGGAAACTCGCCCACGGTACGGATGCCCAGCGGGTTGATGATCTTGCCGAAGTTGGTCAGGCGGCGGGCGTAGCCCTTGTCGTGGGTCAGGTACTCGAAGAAGTCCTGGCCGTGACCCTGGGTGAAATCGGTGCCGATGCCGATGGCGTCTTCGCCGACGATGTTCATCACGTACTCGATGGCTTCAGCGTAGTCGTCGATGGTCGACTCGATGCCTTTGGCCAGAAACGGCGCGAACATGGTCACGCCCACGAAGCCGCCATGGTCGGCAATGAACTTCAGTTCGGCGTCGGACTTGTTGCGCGGGTGTTCCTTAAGGCCGGACGGCAGGCAGTGGGAGTAGCAGACAGGTTTTTTCGATTCGAGAATGACTTCTTCGGAGGTCTTGGAGCCGACGTGGGACAGGTCGCACATCACGCCGACACGGTTCATCTCGGCGACGATCTCGCGGCCGAAGCCCGACAGCCCGCCATCACGCTCGTAGCAGCCGGTGCCGACCAGATTCTGGGTGTTGTAGCACATCTGCACGATGCCGACGCCGAGCTTCTTGAAGATCTCGACGTAGCCGATCTGGTCTTCATAGGCATGGGCGTTCTGGAAGCCGAAGAGGATGCCGGTCTTGCCCAGTTCCTTGGCCTTGCGGATGTCGGCGGTGGTGTGGACCGGCATCACCAGGTCGCTGTTTTCGCGCATCAGTTTCTGGCTGGTGCAAATACTGTTGATGGTGGCCTGAAAGCCTTCCCATACCGACACGGTGCAGTTGGCCATGGTCAGGCCGCCCTTGCGCATGTCTTCAAACAGTTCACGGTTCCACTTGGCGATGATCAGCCCGTCAATAACGATGCTGTCGGCGTGCAGTTCGGCTGGGCTCATCAGGCTGTCCCCATTCAGGTTCTTGCGCACCGAATCGGCTGTCGGCGCTAATGGGATCAGCATATGCCGGAGGGTTGGCCGAGCCGGGTGCAAAAACGACAAGGGGCTTGCCGAAAGCGTCAAGAAACGACAAAGGGTGACAGCACTTCGTCACACCCTGTCGTAAACCTGTTCATTGTCACGCGGTTAGGACAGAATTCGTTACATCAATGGATCGGAGCGACTCAATGAGAACGATTTTCCTGACCCTGGCCTTGATGGCTACGGCCGTGACAGCCGCACACGCTGCTCAGAATCCGGACAGCACGCCGTGCGATGGCGTGGACAGCGATAATCAGACCCTGGAATGCTCGGCTTACAGCCGCCATACGGCTGAAGAACTGCTCAAGGAAAACTTCCAGAACCTGCTCCAGCGGGTCCAGTCGCAGTTCGTCGCCAACAAGACGCAATTCAACGACTTCACCAGCAAGCTCAAGACAGCTCAGTCCGCCTGGGAAAAGCTGCGCGATGCCGATTGCGCTGTCGAAGTGTTTCCGTCTGCTGCAGGCAGCAAGGCCTTCACCATCAGCGAGAACGACTGCGTGGCTCGCATGAGTGACGAGCGGTCGGAGTATCTGGAGTCGATTGCACAGGAATAACGCCAGCGATGAGATAACCTGTTTCTTTTATGAATCACTTCATCAGGTTTTCTCATGATTATTTGCGGTGTAGAAATCAAAGGCAGTGAAGCCATCTTTGCTCTGGCCACGCGTCAGCAAGGCGGCATCGCACACCTGCCACTGGCGACCAAAAAGATTGCGCTGGAAGATGACGACGAGTCTGCCAACGTCAAAGCCTTCGCCACTCAGATCGCCAGCTTCGTGCGCGAGAATGGCATCAGCCATGTCGCGATCAAGAAGCGCAGCAAGAAAGGCGAATTCGCCGGCGGACCGACCACGTTCAAGATCGAGACGGTATTCCAGTTGCTGGCCGACTGCGACGTGACGCTCGTTTCCCCGCAAACCATCAACGCCCAGAACAAGAAACACGCCTTCGCCCTGCCCGATACGCTGAACAAGTATCAGCACGAGGCTTACAAGACAGCGTGCGCGGGGTTGATGAAGTCGGCTTAGGCAACCCGTGGATCTCACGCACACTGATCGTGCCCATGCTCCCCGCTCAGCGTTATACACAAGTCTGGAAGACGCTCAAACGGGGCCAAAACAAAAGTGTCTGACTGAGTACGTACCCGTGGGAGGCGGCTTGCCGGCGATGGCGTCAGTTCAGTCACTGATGGGTCGCTTCAGAAAAAGCATCGCCGGCAAGCCGCCTCCCACAGTCCGTGGTTGCAGCAAGACTTGGGTATAACGCTGAGCGCAAGCATGAGCATGATGGGTGTGCCTGAGATCACGCTGATCGTTCCTACGCTCTGCGTGGGAATGCCGCCCAGGACGCTCCGCGTCCGGCCGTGTGACGCGGCGCAGCAGATTTCGGACAGGCACAAAAAAACCCGCATCGCTGCGGGTTTTTTCAATGCTTGATCAACTCAGTTGATCTTGGCATCCAGTTCGCCACGGGCGTAGCGTTCGAACATGGCGTCCAGCGAGATCGGTTTGATCTTCGAGGCGTTGCCAGCGGTGCCGAAGGCTTCGTAGCGGGCGATGCAGACGTCACGCATGGCGACAACGGTCTTGGCCAGGTACTTGCGTGGGTCGAACTCGCTGCGGTTCTTGGCCATGAACTCGCGGATGGCACCGGTAGACGCCAGACGCAGGTCGGTGTCGATGTTGACCTTGCGCACGCCGTGCTTGATGCCTTCAACGATTTCTTCGACCGGCACACCGTACGTCTCTTTGATGTCGCCGCCGTATTCGTTGATGATCTTCAGCCATTCCTGAGGAACGGACGAAGAACCGTGCATCACCAGATGAGTGTTCGGAATGCGCTTGTGGATCTCTTTGATGCGCTCGATCGCCAGAATGTCGCCGGTAGGCGGCTTGGTGAACTTGTAAGCGCCATGGCTGGTGCCGATGGCGATGGCCAGGGCATCGACCTGAGTTTTCTTTACGAAGTCAGCAGCTTCTTCCGGGTCAGTCAGCATCTGACTGTGATCCAGAATACCTTCAGCGCCGACGCCGTCTTCTTCACCGGCCATACCGGTTTCCAGCGAGCCCAGAACGCCCAGCTCGCCTTCCACGGACACGCCACAGGCGTGAGCGAAGGCCACCACGCGACGGGTCACGTCAACGTTGTATTCGTAATCGGCTGGGGACTTGCCGTCTTCCTTTAGCGAGCCGTCCATCATCACCGAGCTGAAGCCCAGCTGGATCGAGCGCTGGCAGATGTCAGGGCTGGTGCCGTGGTCCTGGTGCATGACCACCGGGATGTGCGGGAACTCTTCGATTGCCGCGAGGATCAGGTGACGCAGGAACGGGGCACCGGCGTATTTGCGGGCACCGGCCGAAGCCTGAACGATCACCGGGGAGTCGGTCTTGTCGGCCGCTTCCATAATGGCGCGCATTTGTTCCAGGTTGTTTACGTTGAAAGCTGGAACGCCGTAGCCGAACTCGGCTGCGTGGTCCAACATCTGGCGCATGCTGATAAGTGCCATTGTCTGTGTCTCTCCCGGTAGGGTCGTTAATCGTGCAAGCCTGCCGTAGTGGCGGCTGCTATTCAAGTTATACGCACGGGCCGCAAGCCCTGCGAATGGTGCATCGGCTACGACTTATCTGGCTTTGCAGCCGCGACCGATCAAATCATTGGTGGCGTCCCAATACACAAGGCCTTCGCTGCCCTTGTTGTCGAACGCCAGCACATTATTACTGTAAAGCGTGCCGCTGGAAGCACCGGGTTCAGCCTTTAGCCTGAAAACCTGATCGCTCTGATTCAGGCGCGCATCCACTTCTTTTTTAGCTGAATCGATATAGCGCCAATGAATCTCGGCACCGCTATCGCAGACCCAGTGAATCCACGGGTCATTCTGTTGGGGCTTGCTCATCATCGAGCAACCGCCCAGCACCGCCAATGTTCCGAGGGCAATCAAGCCTTTCATGACTTCTCCTGGCCTGCCCTGCGAAACCCGGCGTGTGCCTGCGGCTTCGTTGTATCAGGGGCAGTTCTGTTCCTGTTTACCGTCATCGGCCGGTTCACCCGTGGCGCGCGCCTCGACCCGCTGACTGTTCTCGGTTGTCGGCACATCCACCGAGGCCGGGCTGAATACTTTGCAGGCATGAGAACCTGAACCGGCACAACCGGCCAGTACCACGCAACTCACAAGTGCCAGGGCAGCGATCTTCATGGCAAAACTCCTTCTTCATAAAAAGATGTCCACCCACTAATGACCGCTGAAGCTTGCCGTGGTTGCCGCAAAAGCCTCAACCCGGCTTACGGACAGCCTGGCAACCCTGTTGCCTTGGGCATGAATTCATAACGATCCCATACCTCCTGGCCGCCGCGCTTGTAGATCACCGGCACTGTCTCGGCCTGCCAGCCCGCCTGATAACAACTCAAATGCAGCACATCGGTCCGGGAAGCGCTCTCGGCCTCTTCGGCTTCAGGCTTGCCTGCACAACCGCCCAGCAACCCTGCGATGAGGAACCACGGTAACGCCCTGACCATGTACGACTCCTTGTCCAAATGCCTGGATTCAGGCCTTGGCGCGTTGTTCAAGCACTTCAACCGCGGGCAGAACCTTGCCTTCCACGAACTCGAGGAACGCGCCGCCGCCTGTGGAAATATAGGAAATCTGTTCGGCTACACCGTACTTGTCGATGGCTGCCAATGTGTCGCCGCCGCCCGCGATGGAGAACGCAGAGCTTTCGGCAATCGCCTTGGCCAGCGTTTTGGTGCCCTCGCCGAACTGATCGAATTCAAACACACCGACCGGACCGTTCCACAGAATAGTCTTCGAAGATTTCAACAAGTCGGCGAAGTGCGCAGCAGTCTGCGGGCCGATGTCCAGAATCATGTCGTCATCGGCCACATCGGCAATCAGCTTGACGGTAGCGGTAGCGCTTTCGGCGAATTCCTTGGCGACCACAACGTCGGTCGGCAATGGAACGCTGACCTTGGCGGCGATTTCGCGTGCGGTGTCCAGCAGGTCCGGCTCGTAGAGGGACTTACCGACCTTGTGACCGGCTGCTGCCAGGAAGGTGTTGGCAATGCCGCCGCCGACGATCAGCTGGTTGCAGATAGCGCTCAGGCTGTTAAGCACGTCCAGCTTGGTGGAGACCTTGGAACCGGCGACAATGGCCGCCATCGGCTGGGCCGGAGCACCGAGCGCCTTGCCCAATGCATCCAGCTCGGCAGCCAGCAGCGGACCTGCCGCAGCGACCTTGGCGAACTTGGCCACGCCATGGGTCGAGCCTTCAGCGCGGTGTGCGGTACCGAAGGCGTCCATCACGAACACGTCGCACAGCGCGGCGTACTTCTGCGCCAGCTCATCGGCGTTCTTCTTCTCGCCCTTGTTGAAGCGCACGTTCTCGAACAGCACGATGTCGCCTGGCTTGACGTCAACGCCGTCCAGGTAATCGGCAACCAGCGGAACGTCGCGGCCCAGTGCCTTGCTCAGGTAGTCGGCAACCGGCTTGAGGCTGTTCTCGGCAGAGAACTCGCCTTCTGTCGGACGGCCCAGGTGCGAGCAGACCATCACGGCCGCCCCCTTTTCCAGCGCCAGCTTGATGGTCGGCAGCGAAGCAAGGATACGTGCATCGCTGCTGACGACGCCGTCCTTCACAGGGACGTTGAGGTCTTCACGAATCAGTACACGTTTACCTTGCAGATCGAGGTCGGTCATCTTCAACACGGTCATGAGGCGTTCCTGTTTTTTACTGTTGTTGGTCAGCGACGCGCAGAAAGTGCTCTGCAACGTCGAGCATTCGATTGGCAAAGCCCCACTCGTTATCGAACCACGCCAGCAGATTCACCAGCCTGGGTCCGGAAACGCGGGTCTGACTCGCATCGACAATCGCCGAATGCGGATCATGATTGAAATCGCAGCTGGCGTGCGGCAACTCAGTGTAGGCCAGCAAACCCTTCAACGGGCCGCTGGTAGCGGCCTCGCGCAGGATTCGGTTGATGTCCTGTGCGTCGGTGTCACGAGCCGTCTGCAACGTGATGTCCAGACAGGACACATTGACGGTCGGTACGCGAACAGCTTTGGCCTGAATTCGGCCGGCAAGTTCCGGAAGCAGCCTTTCGATTCCGCGGGCAAGGCCTGTGGAGACCGGGATGATCGACTGAAACGCCGAGCGCGTGCGGCGCAGATCTTCGTGGTGGTAGGCGTCGATCACCGGCTGGTCGTTCATGGCCGAGTGGATCGTGGTGATGGTGACGTACTCAAGCCCGACAGCCTGATCCAGCAGGCGAAGAAGAGGCACGCTGCAGTTGGTGGTGCAGGACGCCGCCGACACCAACAGTTCATGGCCGGTCAGCTTCTGCTGGTTGATGCCGAACACCACCGTGGCATCGACATCGGCCTCGCTGGCCATCGGCTGCGAGAACAGCACGCGTGGCGCGCCAGCGTCCAGAAAACGCTGGCCGTCTTCACGGGTGTTGTAGACACCGGAGCATTCGAGCACCAGATCGACGTCCAGCGAAGCCCAGTCAATCTCTTCTGGCGTCGAACTGCGCAGCACCTTGATCCTGTGATCGTTGATGTGCAGGTATTGCCCTTCGACCCGGACCTGACCGGGAAACCGGCCGTGGGTGGAATCGAAGCGCGTCAGGTATTCGAGACTAGCCATGTCGGCCAGATCGTTTATTGCAACCACTTCGAACCCGGCTTTCGTCCCTCGCTCACACAGCGCACGCACGACGCAACGACCAATGCGGCCGTAGCCGTTCAGAGCAACTTTATAAGGGCGGGGCTGGGGCATGGGGTTCTCATGGATTTAAGCTGACCCCGAAGGGGCGCGCTTGCTTAAGCCGCGGCTGCCCGGACAACAGGGAAGACTGTCCGGGCAATCCGTTTGCGGGCAAACAAACGCGTCCCTGCGAGGGGGACGCGTCGTGCTTAGCCTTCGAGCAGCTCTTCCGCAGTGCTCAGGACGTTTTCCAGCGTGAAGCCAAACTCTTCGAACAGCGCAGGCGCAGGCGCCGACTCGCCGAAGGTGGTCATACCGATCACGCGGCCTTCCAGACCGACGTACTTGTACCAGTAGTCGGCATGCGCCGCTTCGATGGCGATGCGCGCGCTGACCTGCAGGGGCAGAACGTCCTGCTTGTACATCGCATCCTGAGCTTCGAACACGCTGGTGCATGGCATGGACACCACACGAACCTTGCGGCCCTGCTCGATCAGTTTGTCGTAAGCCTGAACGGCCAGACCGATTTCCGAGCCAGTGGCGATCAGGATCAGCTCAGGCTCGCCGACGCAGTCGCGCAGCACGTAGCCACCGCGAGCGATGTTAGTCAACTGGGCTTCGTCACGCGCTTGGTGAGGCAGGTTCTGACGCGAGAAGATCAACGCCGAAGGACCGTCGTTACGCTCGATGGCGTATTTCCAAGCCACGGCGGATTCCACCGCATCGGCTGGACGCCAGGTGTCCAGGTTCGGCGTGGTGCGCAGGCTGGTCAATTGTTCGATCGGCTGGTGAGTCGGGCCGTCTTCGCCCAGACCGATGGAGTCGTGGGTGAATACGTAGATCACGCGCTTCTTCATCAGCGAAGCCATGCGCACTGCGTTACGGGCGTATTCCATGAAGATCAGGAAGGTTGCGCCGTACGGCACGAAACCGCCGTGCAGAGCGATGCCGTTCATCATCGCGCCCATGCCGAACTCACGTACACCGTAGTGCAGGTAGTTGCCGTTAGGGTCTTCGCCGGTGATGCTCTTGCAGCCTTTCCAGATGGTCAGGTTGGAACCGGCCAGGTCAGCCGAACCGCCGAGGATCTCAGGCAGCAACGGGCCCAGTGCGCTCAGGGCGTTCTGGCTGGCTTTACGGCTGGCGATGGTTTCGCCCTTGGCGTTGACTTCAGCCACGTAGGCTGCCGATTTCTCGGCGAAGTCGGCTGGCAGCTCGCCGCTCATGCGACGGATGAAATCGTTGGCCAGTTCAGGATGAGCAGCGGAGTAGGCCGCGAAACGCTGATCCCACTCGGCTTCGGCAGCCAGGCCTTTTTCCTTCGCGTTCCACTCGGCATAGATGTCAGCCGGGATTTCGAAAGGACCGTAGTTCCACTTCAGAGCAGCACGGGTCAGGGCGATTTCATCAGCGCCCAGCGGAGCACCGTGGGACTCTTCCTTGCCCTGCTTGTTCGGCGAACCGAAACCAATGGTGGTCTTGCAGCAGATCAGGGTCGGCTGATCGCTCTTGCGAGCGGTGTCGATGGCGGTCTTGATCTCGTCGGCGTCATGGCCGTCGACATTGCGGATGACCTGCCAGCCGTACGACTCGAAACGCTTCGGGGTGTCGTCGGTGAACCAGCCTTCGACTTCGCCGTCGATGGAGATACCGTTGTCGTCGTAGAAAGCGATCAGCTTGCCCAGTTGCAGCGTGCCGGCCAGCGAGGCGACTTCGTGAGAGATGCCTTCCATCATGCAGCCGTCACCCATGAACACGTAGGTGTGGTGATCGACGATGGAATGGCCCGGACGGTTGAACTGCGCCGCCAGTGTTTTCTCGGCAGCGGCGAAACCGACCGCGTTGGCAAAGCCCTGACCCAGCGGTCCGGTGGTGGTTTCAACGCCCGGTGTGTAACCGTACTCGGGGTGACCCGGCGTGCGGCTGTGCAACTGGCGGAAATTCTTCAGGTCGTCGATGGACAGGTCATAACCGGTCAGGTGCAGCAACGAATAGACCAGCATCGAGCCGTGACCGTTGGACATGATGAAACGGTCACGGTCAGCGAACGCAGGGTTGGCCGGGTTGTGCTTCAGATAATCGCGCCAAAGAACCTCGGCGATATCCGCCATGCCCATGGGGGCACCCGGATGGCCGCTGTTGGCTTTTTGCACGGCATCCATGCTGAGGGCACGAATAGCGTTGGCACGCTCACGACGGCTTGGCATCGCTGATCTCCTGACAGTAAAGGATTGGGATCTGAAAAAGGCGGCCATTTTCCCTCAGGGACCGGCCGGGGGCAATCACAGATAGTGGACCTTAGGCTTTTTTCCTGTGTTGTGGACATTAATTAGCCTGTTACTACTGGATAACGACAGCTTGCGACAAGTTCAGCAGGATCGACAGGCGCCACCCATCAAGCAATATCAAAACTTTTTGATATTGGCCTTGCGAGCTCATGAATCGATCACTAGACTGCGGACCCTATGAACCTGCGTGTGCCTGCAATCCGCCATGATGCATGCGACGACCTCTCTGCATTGTGCAAGGCCGGCGGCGATCCGTTGCGACTGAACGTTCTGCGTGCGCTGACCAACGACTCGTTTGGCGTGCTGGAACTGGCGCAGATTTTCGCTATAGGTCAGTCGGGCATGAGTCACCACTTGAAGGTGTTGGCGCAGGCTGACCTGGTGGCGACCCGGCGTGAGGGCAATGCGATTTTTTACCGCCGCGCCCTGCCCCACACCCACTTGCCCGGCGGCAGATTGCACGCCGCCCTGCTCGATGAAGTGGACACACTGGCATTGCCGGATGAGGTTCAAGGGCGTATTGGTCTGGTGCATCGGCAGCGGGCGCTCGCCAGTCAGGACTTCTTTGCCCGGACCGCGGAAAAGTTTCGCGCCCAGCAGGACCTGATCGCAGGCCTTGCCCAGTACAGTGAAAGCCTGCTGACGCTGCTCGACAAACTCAGCTTCGGCAGCGAGGCAACGGCACTGGAAGTAGGCCCCGGCGACGGCGGCTTTCTCCCGGAGCTGGCAAGACGTTTCAGGCACGTGATCGCGATGGACAACAGCCCGGCAATGCTGGAACTGGCCCGCGACCTGTGTCAGCGCAAGGCGCTGTTTAATGTCGAGCTGAAGCTGGCCGATGCACTGACAGACAGTAAAGTACGCGCCGACTGCGTCGTACTGAATATGGTGCTCCATCATTTCGCCGCACCGGCCGAAGCGCTGGCGCAACTGGCCGAATGCGTACAACCCGGCGGTAGCTTGCTGGTAACAGAATTGTGTAGTCATGACCAGAGCTGGGCCAGGGAGGCCTGTGGCGATCTCTGGTTAGGTTTCGAGCAGGAAGACCTGGCCCGTTGGGCCATCGCTGCGGGGCTAGTTCCCGGGGAAAGCCTCTATGTAGGCTTACGTAATGGTTTCCAGATCCAGGTTCGCCATTTTCAGCGACCGGCTGGCGACACTCACCATCGGTAAAATGAAGGAAACCCGTAGAGATGAGCGAATACTCACTTTTCACCTCCGAGTCCGTGTCCGAAGGGCATCCGGACAAGATCGCCGACCAGATTTCCGACGCGGTTCTGGACGCCATCATCGCTGAAGACAAATACGCCCGTGTGGCTTGCGAAACACTGGTCAAGACCGGTGTGGCGATCATCGCTGGCGAAGTGTCGACTTCGGCCTGGGTCGATCTGGAAGACATCGTGCGTAACGTCATCCTCGACATCGGCTACAACAGCTCCGACGTCGGCTTCGACGGCGCGACCTGCGGCGTGATGAACATCATCGGCAAGCAGTCGGTGGACATCGCCCAGGGCGTTGACCGCAGCAAGCCTGAAGATCAGGGCGCTGGCGACCAGGGCCTGATGTTCGGTTACGCCAGCAACGAAACCGACGTACTGATGCCTGCTCCGATCACCTTCTCGCACCAACTGGTCGAGCGTCAGGCTCAGGCCCGCAAGTCCGGCCTGCTGCCGTGGCTGCGCCCGGATGCGAAATCCCAGGTCACCTGCCGCTACGAAAACGGCAAGGTCGTGGGCGTCGACGCTATCGTTCTGTCGACCCAGCACAACCCGGACGTTTCCTACAAAGACCTGCGCGAAGGCGTGATGGAGCTGATCGTCAAGCACGTCATCCCTGCGCACCTGCTGCACAAGGACACTCAGTTCCACATCAACCCGACCGGCAATTTCATCATCGGTGGCCCGGTGGGCGACTGTGGCCTGACCGGCCGCAAGATCATCGTCGACACCTACGGCGGCATGGCCCGTCACGGCGGCGGCGCGTTCTCCGGCAAGGATCCATCGAAGGTTGACCGTTCGGCTGCCTACGCCGGCCGTTACGTGGCCAAGAACATCGTCGCTGCGGGCCTCGCCGAGCGTTGCGAGATTCAGGTGTCCTACGCCATCGGCGTTGCACAACCGACTTCGATCTCGCTGAACACCTTCGGCACCGGCAAGCTGTCCGACGACAAGATCATCAGCCTGGTTCGCGAGCACTTCGACCTGCGTCCTTACGCGATCACCACCATGCTGGATCTGCTGCACCCGATGTACAAGGCCACTGCGGCCTACGGCCACTTCGGTCGTACCCCGGTCGAAATGACCGTTGGCGATGACACCTTCACCGCCTTCACCTGGGAAAAAACCGACCGCGCCGACGCCCTGCGCGCCGCTGCCGGTCTGTAATTCTCCTGCGGTCATCAAAAGCCCCCGGCGACGTGAGTCTCCGGGGGCTTTTGTTTGGGACTCCCGCCCCACCCAAAGGAACAGCGAACCCCGAATAACGCGCAAAATCACCGCCCTGTATGATAGGCGCAACGATCGCAAGGCCGGTGACGTTATACGCTGCTGGTGTCAGCACCAACGCGGGACGAAAATCGCGCTGCTGTTCTCGGCCAGCGGTTGGATTGAGGCTGATGCGGACGATATCTGCGCGATTGAATCCGTGCTGCTTCACGCTTCACGCCCTATGGGTTGCATGGCGTTCCAACCAGCCAACTCCTCTGGCTCGGACGCATTCAAATCACATTGGGCCATAAGGTCGGCCAATTGGTAATGCAGTCTGGCCTTGGCAGGCTTGAGCGTCATCACTTCGCTGGAAACATCCAGCACCAGCACATCACCGATGACCAGGCTCATCTGCTTGAGCACATTGGCTGGCAATCTGATTGCTGCGCTATTGCCCCACTGCTGAATTTTGACTTCCATACAACACCCCGCCAAATAGTAGATACATTGCAGAAGCGTCACCCCCCTTACGCAAACAGTTATTTACACCAAACCCGCCGGTCATCATCGACGCTTTTGTAACAGCGAGCGAAGTTATCGGCTGGATACGAATGCCATCACCTTCAGTGCGCCAGGGTCGAAAAACCCGGTAACCATGCCGACAAGCCTCATATCCAGACGACAGCTAGCCTTCTCCAGCCAATCCCAAGCAAGGATGCTTCGATGCTGTCTGTTACCCGCCTGATGGGCTGCGCCCTTCTGATCGCCCTTTCCCCCTTCACGACTGCCAGCCAGTGTCCGAACTGGACTGCGCCCCAGGCACAAACCGAGATCCTCTCACTTCAACAACAGATCGCCGAATGGGACGACAGTTACCACCGTCTGGGCGTCTCGCGAATTCCCGACGAGCTTTACGATCAGTCGCGGCAGAAGCTGAAGACATGGCGTACGTGTTTTGCCGTTCCGGCGTCGGACGAAAATCCACTGAAGACCGCAGGCGGCTCGGTGGTGCATCCCATTGCACACACGGGCGTGAACAAGCTGGCCGACGACAAGGCGGTCAAGGCCTGGCTCAAGGGCCGGACCGGTCTGTGGATTCAACCCAAGGTCGATGGCGTGGCCGTTACGCTGGTCTATTCCAGGGGCAGCCTGGCGAAGGCCATCAGTCGTGGCGACGGGGTCAATGGCCAGGATTGGACGGCTCAGGCGCAGTTGATCAAGGCCATTCCTCAGCAATTGCCGTGGCCGGATGACGTTGTGCTGCAAGGCGAGTTGTACAAACGGCTGTCCGAACATGTGCAAGCGTCGGCAGGCAGCGTGAATGCACGCAGCAAGGTGGCCGGACTGCTGGCACGCAAAACGTTGAGCCTCGCGCAGGCAGAAACCATCGGGCTGTTCGTCTGGGACTGGCCTGATGGCCCGGCCACCATGAGCGAGCGTCTGGCAGGCTTGAACGCCATGGGTTTTGCCGACAGCACCCGCTACACGCTTGCGCTGGAGAGTTATGCGCAGGCCGCGCAGTGGCGCGAGCATTGGTATCGGACGCCGATGCCGTTCGCCACGGACGGCGTGATCATGCGTCAGGGCGAACGCCCTTCCTCCGAGCGCTGGCAAGCGAAAGCGCCTTACTGGATCGCCGCCTGGAAGCACCCTTATGCGCAAGCGCTGGCCGAGGTGCGCAAGGTCAGCTTCACGATTGGTCGCAGCGGCAGGATCACCCCGATCCTTGAGCTGACACCGATACGTCTGGACGACCGGACCGTCAGTCGAATCAGTACAGGCTCGCTGCAACGCTGGCAGACGCTGGATATCCGCCCCGGCGATCAGGTGGCGATCAGTCTGGCCGGGCTGACCATTCCACGGCTCGACGGTGTGATTACGCGCAGTGTCGAGCGGGCAGAGGTGAATGTTCCGCAGGCCAGTGACTTTCATGAACTCAGTTGCTGGCAACCGACGTCGGGCTGCGAAAGCCAGTTTCGGGCGCGGCTGACTTGGCTCAGCGGCAAGAAGGGGCTGGCCTTGAGTGGCGTGGGGCCGGGCACTTGGGACAGGCTCATCGAAAGCGGGAAAATCAACGGCCTGGTCGATTGGATGACACTCGATCAGGCTGAGCTTGTTAACATTCCCGGTCTTGCCGAGCGCAGCAGCGCTAAACTGTTCGCCAGCCTGCAAACCGCCCGCCAAAAGCCGTTCCAGACATGGCTCAAGGCTATCGGTATGCCGCCCGCAGGAAGCGCTCGACTGGATGCCGATTGGGATCAGCTGGCCTCACGCAGTACTGAACAATGGCAGGCAGAACCGGGCGTCGGTCCGGGACGGGCGGCAAAGCTCGTTGCATTCTTCAACGATCCGCAAGTACAGGCATTGAGCCAGCAATTGCGTGTTTCAGGTATTTCAGGTTTCTAGAGTCCGGGTTTCACTTTTTATGCCCGGGCGTTGTTGCTTTCAAAAGGAGTTCATATGAAGTTTTTATCAACACTGGTTCTTTTCACCAGCTGCACGTTACTGGCTGCACCTCTGTTCGCCGCTGAACAGGCACCGCCTTCCGAGTGCCTGCTCAAGAGTCAGGAAATCAGCAGCAAGATTCAGGAAGCCAAGAGCGAAGGCAACAAGGCTCAACAGGCAGGTCTGGAAACAGCACTCGCCGAGGTCAATGCAAACTGCACCGAGGCGTCGCAAGTCAAACAGCGCGAACAAAAGGTCCTGGACGCCAAACGTGAAGTCAGCCGTCGCCAGTCCGACCTGACCAAGGCGATGGAAAAGGGCGATCCGGAGAAGATCAACAAGCGCAAGGACAAGCTCGCCGAGTCGCGCAAGGAATTGCAGGATGCGCAGGCAGAGCTTGAGAAAGTACAGCCGGACGAATGAGCGGCCGTTGGCAACTGCTTACCCACGCGTAATCCACTGAGGCTTGCCGGCGATGAACGATGACGCGGTTTCCTGGCAAACCGCGTCGACTGCATCGCCGGCAAGCCGCCTCTTATCAAACAACCTGTAACTTACTGAAGAAACGCGATTTTTTGTAGGAGCGGACTTGTCCGCGAATACTGTATTTCAGGCGATGAATATTCGTCGGATGTACTGGCCTTTTCGCGGACAAGTCCGCTCCCACTGAGTTTGCTGCGCGACAGCGCTACGTCGAAGACGTGGTGGGGCCTCCCACGGTCAAATGTTTGCTGCGCGATAGTGCTACGTCAAAGACGTGATGGCGCTTCCCACAGTTTTAAGCGACTGCCACAGCCGATCACGCCGCAGCAGGGAATGCCGATACGCCGAACAGGGCAACGATCAGGCCCATCCCGACCAGCCAGATGATGGAGCGCATCGCTGCCAGATCGGCCAGATAAAAGATGATGTAGAGCAGGCGGCTGGTGATGAACAGCACCGCAAGCACGTCGATGGTGACCAACTGCGCGTTGCCCGCGACATGCGCAATGATCACCGCCGCTGCGAACGCAGGGGTCACTTCATAGCTGTTCAGTTGCGCGGCATGTGCGCGCTTCGGAAATCCTTCCAGCTTGTCGAGAAAAGCGCGAGGGTCATGATTGTTGCCGGGCTTGAATTTGCCGCTGCCGACCTTGGCGATGCCTGCGCAGGCGATCGGCAAAAGGATCGCTACCAGCACACACCAGAAAGCTACTGTCATACATCCATCCTTATTATGTCGGCTTCATCTAGAAGCATGCCAGGCACGAACAGCCTTAAAGCTCAGAGCCGGACGCGGCCCAAAGGTTCTTCCGGCTTACACCAGTTTAGGAAAAATCAGGCTGAACGTGGTGAACCGCCCAGGCTCGCTCTCGGCTTTCACCTGGCCTTCATGCAGGCTCATGATCGACCGGACGATGGCCAGCCCCAGGCCTGTACCGCCCTGCTGTCGGGCGCGACTGACGTGAACCCGGTAAAACCGGTCGAACAGGCGTGGCAGGTGCTCGGCATCAATGCCTTCCCCGGCATTGCGCACCGCCAGCGTAATGTCTTCGACGTGTGTGACGATCCTTATCGTGATGGCGGTGCCACTCGCCCCATGACGAATCGCATTGGATAGCAGGTTGGAGATCGCCCGCTGAATCATCAGCCGGTCGCCCATGGCCTTACCGTTGCCTTCGATCTGCAAGGTGATGTCACGGTCTTCAGCCGATGCCGAAAACAGTTCGGCCACTTTTTCCGATTCCTCGCGCAGATCGATGGGCTCCAGCGCCAGCGGCGCCGAGGGCTGGCTGACGCTGGCGAGAAACAGCATCTGGGCGATCATGCGCGACATGCGCTCCAGCTCTTCGGTACAGGACTCGAGCGCCTGTCTGTACTCTTCCGGCGGACGGGGCCGCGACAACGTCACCTGCGCCTTGCCCATCAGGTTGTTCATGGGTGAACGCATCTCGTGCGCCAGATCGTCCGAGAACTGCGACAGTTGCTGAACGTCGCCGTCCAGCCGGTGCAGCATGAAGTTCACGGCGTGAGCCAGATCGCGCAGTTCGTCCGGCAAACCGGTCACTTTCATGCGGTGCGACAGGTCGCGGGCCGAAATCAGCGCGGTCACTTTCCTGAACGCCCCCAGCGGCTTGAGACCGCGGCGCACAACCCACCAGGCACCCAGCCCGACCAGTAACAGAATCACCGGCAGGATCATGAAGGTGGACATCATGTAGGCATGCAGCAGTGAGGTGTCGTTTTTGCGGTCCAGCGTCAGCATGACCAGAATGTTTTCATCCGTCTTGAGACGAATGTTCTTGTAGCCCACCAGCAGCTTGTGACCTTCGCTGGCCTCCAGCGCGTGAAAGCCCTGATCCTGCCCACCGGCTGCGGGCGGCGGCAAATTGCGGCCTTCTTCATTGCCGATATTCATCAGTGGCTGGCGCGGCATGCTCGAGTCGAAGATGCTCAGGGCAAAGCTGTCATGACCGACAATCTGATCGCGCAGCGTATGCGGATACTGGACGATGTCTCCAACCGACAGAAAGCCTTCGCTGAGCCCATGCTCGATCTGGGTGAATTTCTCCCTCAGGCTGTCTTCTGCACGCAGGTCGAGTTGATGGGAAATGGCCGCGTAGGCGAACAGCTCCATGATCACCACCAGAAACGCACTCAATGCGGTGACCGTCAGGCCCAGCCGCGTCGAGAGGCGCGTGGGTTTCATTCGCGTACTTCCAGCACATAGCCCACACCACGCAAGGTGTGGATCAGCTTGGTTTCGAACGGGTCGTCGATCTTGGCCCGCAGGCGACGGATCGAAACCTCGACCACGTTGGTGTCGCAATCGAAGTTCATGTCCCAGACCAGCGAAATGATCTGGGTGCGCGACATGACCTCTCCGGTGTGGCGCATCAGCAGATGCAGCAAGGCGAATTCCTTGGTGGTCAGGTCGATACGCTGTTTGCCACGAAAGGCCCGGTGACGGCCCTGATCCAGCTCCAGATCTCCGACCTGCAGGACCTGCGGCGTACTGGGCTGTTCGCAGCGACGCATCAGGGTGCGGACTCTGGCCAGCAATTCGGGAAACTCGAACGGCTTGACCAGATAGTCGTCGGCGCCCATTTCGAGGCCCTTGACCTTCTCTTCCAGACGCCCCCTCGCAGTGACCATCATGATCCGGGTATTGACGGTTTTCCTGAGCCGGGCCAGGACCTCCCAGCCATCCATTTCAGGCAGGTTTACATCCAGAATGACGATGTCATAAGCCTGATGCTGCGCGAGATAAAGCCCGTCGAGTCCGGTGGCGGCGATATCGACAACATAGCCACTTTCGGTCAGACCCTGATGCATGTATTCGGCAGTTTTCGGCTCGTCCTCTACTACAAGGATTCGCATGGCTATATGTCCTGTCTGATGTCGGTTGATCCGCAGTGTACGGGCAAACAGCCAGCCTCCACAGCACATAACGGAATTGTAATTTTGCAGCAATCCCTCTGATACCTCCGGTTACATAAAGTCCTCCCCATTCAGGTTCAACAGCCCTTTTGGCGCGGTTGTTCTTTCCACTGACGGGGGTGTTGTATGCAACTGGAGAGCCACGATCGTGCTCGGGTTTAGGCTGGCGTCCGGGTGGACGCACATCAGAACGGGTGCGCTGTGCGTGCTGTTGTTTCCATTGATGACTCCGGTGGCGATCGCTCAGGGGTTGAGCCTGCCACAGGCCATCGAAGCGGCGTTTGCCGAGAACCCTGACCTTGCGGCCGCCCGCTGGGAAATAGGGGTGGCTGAAGGTGAACGCCAGCAGGCAGGGTTGATGCCCAACCCGGTAGCGTCCTGGGAGGCGGAGGACACACGCAGCGAGACCCGAACCACCACCGTGATGCTCAGCCAGGCGCTGGAACTGGGTGGCAAGCGCGGGGCGCGAATCGAGGCCGCCAGCCGTGGCCAGGACGCCGCCCGGATCGAGCTTGAGCGGCGCGGCAACGAGTTGCGTGCCGAGGTGGTTCAGGCGTTCTACGCCGCCGCCCGTGCGCAGGCCGGTCTGGATCTGGCGCGGCAATCCCGCTCACTGGCCGAGCGTGGCCTGCAAGTGGCCGAAGGCCGTGTGCAGGCGGGCAAGACCTCACCGGTCGAGGCGACACGGGCTCAGGTGCAACTGGCCGAAACCGACCTGCTGGTACGGCGCGCCGAGACCCTGAAAATCAACAGCTACCGCGAGCTGGCTAGAGCGACAGGCTCCCCGACCGCCTCGTTCGACCGACTGGACTACACCGATCTCTCACCCGGCAAGGTGCCGCCTTCAGCCAGACTACTGACCGCACTCAACGAAACGGCCGAATTGCGCCTCGCCCAGGCCCAGATCGACCAGCGTGAAGCCGCGCTCGGTTCGGAACGGGCCAAGCGGGTTCCGGACCTGACCGTCAGTGTCGGCAGCCAGTACAGCCGTGAAGATCGCGAGCGCATCAACGTGGTCGGTCTGTCGATGCCGATTCCCTTGTTCGATCGCAATCAGGGCAACGTCCTTTCTGCTGCCAGACGCTCGGATCAGGCACGCGACCTGCGCAATGCCGTGGAGCTGAAACTGCGCACCCAGATCCAGTCGGCGCTTGATCAATGGGCCACCGCCTCGCGCGAAGTGGAGTCGTTCAACCGGGTCATCCTGCCTGCAGCGCAGCGCGCGGTCGATACGGCAACGCGTGGCTTCGAGATGGGCAAGTTCGGTTTCCTCGAAGTGCTGGATGCCCAGCGCACCCTGATTTCCGCCCGCAGCCAGTACCTGGAATCGCTGGCAACGGCCACCGACGCCAGCGTCAGCGTCGAACGCATCTATGGCGACCTCGACCGGTTCAGCCTCAAACCCTGACTTCTTTTTTGCGCACCTATCGAGCGCACCGCAGCGTGCGCAGCACCTACATGATTGCCGGGAGCATCCATGGACAACAAACGAAGCATTGGCATCGCCCTGGCGGTGGTGGTCATCATTGGCCTGGGCAGCCTGACCCTGAAGCCTGGCCTGCTGCCTTTCAGCGCCCAGGCTGAACCGGACACGCACGCCAACGAATCGGCGGACGCCCACGCAGGCGAAGAAGCCCACGCGGACGAGGAACATGGCGAGGACAGCCATGGCAGCGAGCCAGAACAGCACGGCGCCGCCAAAGCGGAGCCCGCTCACGAGGAAGAAGAAGGCCACCTTGAGCTCAGCGCCGAACAGATCAAGGCCGCCGGCATTGAACTGGTCGCCGCCGAGCCCCGACCAATGAGCACGTCAGTCACCTTCCCCGGCGAAATCCGCTTTGATGAAGACCGCACCGCCCACGTAGTGCCTCGCGTCGGCGGCGTCGTCGAATCGGTCAAGGTCGAGCTGGGCCAGAGCGTCAAAAAAGGTCAGGTGCTGGCCGTCATCGCCAGTCAGCAGATCTCCGATCAACGCAGCGAGTTGAACGCGGCGCAGCGGCGCCAGGAACTGGCGCGGCTGACCCTGCAACGCGAGAAGAAACTCTGGGAAGACCGGATTTCGGCCGAACAGGATTACCAGCAGGCGCGTCAGGCGTTTCAGGAAGCGGACATCAGCCTGTCCAACGCCCGGCAGAAGCTCAGCGCCATCGGCGCCAGCGTCAGCCCCACCGCAGGCAACCGCTATGAGCTGATTGCCCCTTTCGACGCGATGGTCGTGGAGAAACACCTGGCCATCGGCGAAGTGGTGAGCGACGCGAGCAACGCCTTCACGCTGTCTGATCTGTCCCGCGTCTGGGCCACCTTCGGCGTCGCACCCAAGGACCTGGACAAAGTCATCGTCGGTCGCCCGGTCTCGGTCAGCGCACCCGACCTGAACGCTCGCGTCGAGGGCCGTATCGGTTATGTCGGCAGCCTGCTGGGTGAGCAGACCCGCGCGGCCACCGTTCGCGTCACCCTCGCCAACCCCAACGGCGCCTGGCGACCGGGGCTGTTCGTTTCGGTCGATGTGGCGGCAGAACAGAGCCAGGTCGCGGTCAGTCTGCCGGAGTCGGCGATTCAGACCGTCGAAGACAAGCCTTCGGTGTTCGTGCGCAACGACGAGGGCTTTCAGTTGACGCCCGTCACGCTCGGCCGCAGCGATGGCGGCTACGTGGAAATCGTTAAAGGCCTGGCCGCAGGCACCCAAGTGGCCGCCGCCGGCAGCTTCATTCTCAAGTCGGAGCTGGGCAAAGGCTCCGCCGAGCACGCCCATTGACCTGCGTCGTACGAGTATTCCCTCATGTTTGAACGGTTGATCAAATTCGCGATTGAACAGCGCATCGTGGTGATGCTCGCGGTCCTGCTGATGGCAGGGCTGGGCATCGCCAGTTACCAGAAACTACCCATCGATGCCGTACCCGACATCACCAACGTACAGGTGCAGATCAACACCTCGGCGCCCGGTTTTTCGCCGCTGGAGACCGAGCAACGCATCACCTTCGCCATCGAAACCAACATGGCCGGCCTGCCCGGTCTGCAACAGACACGCTCGCTGTCGCGCTCGGGTCTGTCACAGGTCACGGTGATTTTCGAGGACGGCACCGACCTGTTCTTCGCCCGCCAACAGGTGAACGAACGGCTGCAGATTGCCAAGGACCAGTTGCCCGAAGGCGTCGAAACCATGATGGGGCCGGTCTCCACCGGACTGGGCGAGATTTTCCTGTGGACCGTCGAAGCCCGAGAAGGCGCACGCAAGGAGGACGGCACGCCGTACACGCCGACCGACCTGCGGGTGATTCAGGACTGGATCATCAAGCCGCAGTTGCGCAACGTGCCCGGTGTGGCTGAAATCAACACCATCGGCGGCTTCGCCAAACAGTATGAAATCGCGCCCGACCCCAAGAAACTCGCCGCCTACAAGCTGACCCTGAATGATCTGGTTGCAGCGCTGGAGCGCAACAACGCCAACGTCGGCGCGGGCTACATTGAACGAGGCGGCGAACAACTGCTGATCCGCGCACCGGGCCAGCTCGAAAACATCGATGACATTGCCAACATCGTCATCGCCAACGTTCAGGGCACGCCGATTCGGGTGAGCAGCGTGGCTGAAGTCGGCATCGGCAAGGAAATGCGCTCCGGCGCGGCCACTGAAAACGGTCGCGAGGTAGTCCTCGGCACTGTGTTCATGCTGATTGGCGAAAACAGCCGCACGGTTTCCCAGGCCGTGGCCGCCAAACTGGCCGACATCAATCGCACACTGCCCGAAGGCATCGAAGCGGTTACTGTTTACGACCGCACCAATCTGGTCGAAAAAGCCATTGCGACGGTGAAGAAAAACCTCGTCGAAGGCGCGATTCTGGTCATCGCGATCCTGTTTCTGTTTCTGGGCAATATCCGTGCTGCGTTGATCACGGCGATGGTCATCCCGCTGGCGATGCTGTTCACCTTCACCGGCATGTTTGCCAACAAGGTCAGCGCCAACCTCATGAGCCTCGGCGCGCTGGACTTCGGCATCATCGTCGATGGCGCGGTAGTGATCGTCGAGAACTCGATTCGCAGGCTTGCCCATGCGCAGCAGAAACACGGCCGCATGCTGACCCGCGCCGAACGCTTCCATGAAGTCTTCGCTGCGGCTAAAGAGGCTCGACGCCCGCTGATCTTCGGCCAGTTGATCATCATGGTCGTGTACCTGCCGATCTTTGCCCTTACCGGCGTCGAAGGCAAAATGTTCCATCCGATGGCGTTTACCGTGGTGATCGCCCTGCTGGGTGCCATGATCCTGTCGGTCACCTTCGTGCCTGCGGCCATCGCCATGTTCGTGACCGGCAAGGTCAAGGAGGAAGAAGGCTTCGTGATGCGCACCGCTCGCCAGCGCTATGCGCCGGTGCTCGGCTGGGTGCTGGGGCATCGCTGGATTGCCTTCACCCTGGCGTTCGTGGTGATGGTGTTGTCCGGTTTTACTGCCAGCCGCATGGGCAGTGAGTTCATCCCGAGCCTGAGCGAAGGCGACTTCGCACTGCAGGCCCTGCGCGTGCCTGGCACCAGCCTGACGCAATCGGTGGACATGCAGCAGCGCCTCGAAAAGGCCGTGATCGAAAAGATGCCGGAAGTGGAGCGCATGTTCGCGCGCACCGGCACGGCAGAAATTGCCGCCGACCCCATGCCGCCGAACATCTCCGACAGCTACGTGATGCTCAAGCCGCAAAGCGAATGGCCGGACCCTGACAAGTCGCGGGAAACCCTGATCGCCGAGTTGCAAAAGGCCGCTGCCAGCGTGCCGGGCAGCAATTACGAGTTGTCCCAGCCGATCCAGTTGCGCTTCAACGAACTGGTGTCGGGCGTGCGCAGCGATGTGGCGGTCAAAGTGTTCGGCGACGACATGACCGTGCTCAACCAGACTGCCGCCAAAATCGCCGCGGCCATGCAAAAGGTGCCAGGCGCGTCCGAAGTGAAGGTCGAGCAGACCACTGGCCTGCCGGTGCTGACCATCAATATCGACCGCGACAAGGCGGCGCGCTACGGCCTCAACGTTGCCGATGTGCAGGACGCCATCGCCACCGCGCTGGGCGGACGGCAGGCCGGCACACTCTATGAGGGTGATCGCCGCTTCGACATGGTGGTGCGCCTGTCCGAACAGCTGCGCACCGACGTGGCCGGACTGTCCAGCCTGCTGATTCCGGTGCCGGCCAGCGCAGGCAGCATTAACCAGCAGATCAGCTTCATCTCGCTGTCGCAGGTCGCCAGCCTCGATCTGGTGCTGGGGCCGAACCAGATCAGCCGCGAGAACGGCAAGCGACTGGTGATCGTCAGCGCCAACGTGCGTGGCCGTGACCTGGGCTCATTCGTCGAGGACGCGGGCCAGACCATCGACAGCAGCGTGCAGATTCCGACGGGCTACTGGACCAACTGGGGCGGTCAGTTCGAACAGTTGCAGTCGGCCGCCAAACGCCTGCAGATCGTGGTCCCCGTTGCGCTGTTACTGGTGCTCGCGCTGCTGTTCCTGATGTTCAACAACCTCAAGGACGGCCTGCTGGTCTTCACCGGCATCCCGTTCGCCCTGACCGGCGGCGTCATGGCGCTGTGGCTGCGCGACATACCGCTGTCGATCTCCGCAGGCGTGGGGTTCATCGCCCTGTCAGGTGTGGCGGTACTCAACGGACTGGTGATGATCTCGTTCATCCGCAACCTGCGCGAAGAAGGCCGCTCCCTGCACGACGCCATCACCGAAGGCGCCCTCACCCGCCTGCGCCCGGTACTGATGACCGCGCTGGTCGCATCGCTGGGCTTCATCCCGATGGCGCTGGCAACAGGCACCGGTGCAGAAGTGCAAAGGCCTCTGGCGACTGTGGTGATCGGCGGGATTCTCTCGTCCACGGCACTGACCTTGTTGGTGTTGCCAGCGTTGTATCAGTGGGCGCATCGGCGGGAGGAGGAAGAGGTGGAAGACAAGTGACTGGCTGAGCCATGACGTAGACCAAAAAAAACGCCCCTCGGGGCGTTTTTTTGGTCGACGAGTAATCAGAGAACACTCAGCGGGTATTCCACAATCACCCGCACTTCATCCAGATCCGACTCGAACGCGGTCGCTCGGGTTGTGGCCTGACGCACGCGGACTGAAAGGTCTTTCATGGTGCCGGTCTGCACGATGTATTTGGCTTCGATGTTGCGCTCCCAGCGTTTCTGGTCGGTCAGCGGGTTGCCCTGCGCGTCGCGGCGCATGTAGGTGCTGTTGGCGTTGGAGTAATCGGCATCGGTGCCTTTGCCGTAACGGGTCATGAACGTCAGGCCCGGCACGCCGTAGGTGGTCATGTCCAGGTTGTAAGTGACCATCCACGAGCGTTCCTTCGGTGAGTTGAAGTCGCTGTACTGGATGGAGTTGGCCAGAAAGATCGAGTCGGACAGTCTCAGGTAATCGAAGTCGTCGTCGCCCTGGTTGCGTTGATGGGACACCGCCAGGCTGTGCGCGCCGTATTTCAGGCCGACACTGGCACTCCAGATGTCGTTGTCGAACTCGCCGAGCAGGCGCTTGCCTTCGTCGGTCGCGTTGTAATAGTTCAGGCTGCTGGTCATGGACAGGTCGCTGGTGATCGGCAGCACGTAGGAGGCCGAGCCGTATTTCTGATCCCAGGCATCCTTCAACCGGCTGGTGTACAGCGAAAGGTTCAGTCTGTCGGTGGCTTCATAGTCGCCGCCAAAGTACGCGAGCCAGGGCGAGTCGACCGGCCCGGCGTAAAACGTGGAAAAGCCTTCTTTCATGTCACTGGATGCAGGCTGGCTCATCCCGTTGAGGCGACCACCCTGCACAGTCAGGCCTTTGATGCTGGTGTTACTGGCAGTCACGCCGCGAAAGCTTTCCGGCAGCAGACGCGCATCACCGTAGGCAACCACTGGCGTCACTGGAAACACATCGCCGACATGAACCACAGTGTCAAAAGCTCTGGCTTTCAGTGCGCCGCCGACTTTGGTGTATTCGTCGCGGGCGTTGCCATCCGAATCGACAGGCATCACCGAGAACGGCGTCTGCAGGCCGTTTCGCCCGTCGCCCGTGTCCAGCTTAATGCCGACCATGGCGAACGCATCGAGGCCGACGCCGATGGTGCCCTGGGTGAAGCCCGATTCGAACCGCCCCATGATGCCGTGCGCCCAGCCTTCGGAGTAGCCGCTGCCCGTCGGGCTCGACTCGCCATTGCGGTGGTCACGGTTCATGTAGAAATTTCGGTTGAGAATATTGAGCGTGCTGCCTTCGACAAACCCTTCTTTCTGCTCTTCTGCGAAGGCGGCAAAGGGTGTCATCCCGGCGAGGGTCGAACACAAGGCGAGGGAAAGTCTTTTACGTTGAGTCATGTGCGCTCCGTTCATTTGGCAGATCGGGTAAACGTGTCGACCTGGCATGTTGTTATAAATAGACGGCTGCCAGTGAGGCACAATCTTGAAGAGGCGGAGATAACACGAAGATGACGAGAAGATTACAAATCCGAAAGAAACGCTACTTGCACTAAAATCAGAATAACACTTCAGAAATACGAAACTAATACAATATGCCAACTGGCATATTGTGCTTTTTAAAAAAGCAAAAAAAAGCGCCCCGAAGGACGCTTAAACATTCGCCTCAACCAAAGGAGCCGGAAAGCTGCCAAAGGCGAACAAGGGTGCTGCTCATTGCAAACCAAACGCGTTAGCCTTCAGTCTTGTCGGACTTGTCAGACTTGGATTTCTCATCCGAGTTGACGTACTGCTCACCTTGCTTGGCGGCCTGACGCTCCTGGAAACGCTGCTCCTGGGCCATGCGCATCTTGTCTGCAGCGGTGCTTGCGAATTCGTTGCCGTCGTCGGCAAAGGCGCTTGTAAAGGACAAGGCGGCGACTGCAAAGATCATCGATTTAATCAGTTTCATCTTCATTTCCTCTTCTCTCGTTAATGTCTGGACCCTGCGTTGCGCTGGGCGCTTTGCAGGAATGAGCCAAGCTTACGCGCCACTAACTAACAAGAAGGTGAGCGGAAAATTACAAATTTGTCATGAACGAAAAATCATTGAAAAACCGGGTAATCTCCAAACTTACAAAAACGTAATTATTCAGTAACGTTCGCGTTAACCCCCGACCGTTACATTGAGCTCACTTTCAAACAACGGAGAACACGAACATGCGTACTACTGCTAAATCCCTGCTGCTGGCCCTGGCGATTCTTTCCCCTCTGAGCGCTTTTGCTTACACCTCAGACGAAGTCAAGGCAGAAACCCTGATCAAGGATCACCAGGCCGCCGTGCAAAAATATGCAACCCGCGCTAACAAGCCGATGCCGGAAATCAAGGAATACCATTACGGGATGCACCTGGATGTCGCGAAAGTCATCCGCAAGTCGCCGGACGTCAAGACCTGCAGCGTGATGCCGAAACTGATGACTTACCAGGATTCCAAAGGCGATCTGAACACCGTTCAGTACCAGGTTCTCAGCGGCTGCCGTAACAGCCAATGATTCCAGACATGCCAGGAGGCCACCCCGCTACATTGAACCCAACGCTCCACCCACCCTCAGCCCGGACCCCAGTCCGGGCTGATTTTTTTGCGTCTGTTTCCCCTGCGCAGGGCTCCGTCTCCTGCTGTCACCCCGTCTGATTGCCGCGTTTTTTTGCAACATGTAGGTCGTTGCGTGGTCAACGCAAACCCCAATTGTGTTTGTGGCAATGTGCCTGAACCGCTGCCCGGTCCATCACACTCTGCCTGGGTGTAGCTCTGCCACGCCGCAATTGAAACTGGATACACAGACTCTGGAATGACGGATGCTTGAACTTGTTGCTGCCTTTATCTGCCTCACTTCGCTGCTGACCTATGTGAACTTCCGCTTTATCGGTCTGCCGCCTACCATCGGCGTGATGGTCACTGCGCTGATGTTTTCGCTGATCCTGCAGGGCTTGAGCCTGATGGGCTTTCCGGGCCTGGAAAATCGCGTTCAGGAACTGATCGGCCAGATCGACTTCGGTGATCTGCTGATGAACTGGATGCTGTCCTTCCTGCTGTTCGCCGGCGCCCTGCACGTCAACCTGGCGGACCTGCGCAGCTACCGCTGGCCTATCGGGCTATTGGCGACGTTCGGCGTGTTGATCGCAACCACCGTGATCGGCGCACTGGCGTACTGGATCTTTGCCCTGTTCGGTTGGCACGTCAGCCCGCTCTACTGCCTGTTGTTCGGCGCACTGATTTCGCCGACCGACCCCATCGCGGTACTGGGCGTGTTGCGGACCGCCAATGCCTCGAAGCCGCTGAAAACCACCATTGTCGGCGAGAGTCTGTTCAACGACGGCACGGCGGTTGTGGTGTTCACGGTGTTGCTGGGCATCGCGCAACTGGGTGAAACCCCGACCGTCGGTGAAACGGCCATGCTGTTTGTGCACGAAGCCGTGGGCGGCGTGCTGTTCGGCGGCCTGATCGGCTATGCCGTGTACCTGATGATCAAGAGCATCGAGCAGTATCAGATCGAGGTCATGCTGACCCTGGCATTGGTCATCGGTGGATCGGCGATGGCGTCGGAGCTGCACGTTTCCGGCCCTATCGCGATGGTCGTGGCTGGACTGATCATCGGCAACCTGGGACGCAATCTGGCGATGAACGACATGACCCGCCGTTACATGGACGGTTTCTGGGAATTGCTGGATGACATGCTCAACGCCATGCTGTTCGCGCTGATCGGCATGGAGCTGTTGCTGCTGCCGTTTTCGTGGCAGCACCTGACTGCCGCAAGCCTGCTGGCCGTGGCGATTCTGCTGTCGAGGTTTGTCACCGTGGCACCGGCGATTCTGCTGCTGCGTCGCTGGCGCTCTGTGCCGCAGGGCACCATACGTATTCTGACCTGGGGCGGTTTGCGTGGCGGTGTTTCCGTTGCGCTGGCACTGGCCCTGCCGACCGGGCCGGAGCGCGACCTGCTGCTGAGCATTACCTACATCGTGGTGCTGCTGTCGATCCTGTTGCAGGGCCTGACCATCGGCAAACTGGTCAAGGCCGTCACGCGGGAGCCGCAGGTGAAGGACTCGGCGCACTGAGTGAGTCGCAATCGGTTGCGGAGCCTCAGGCGCTGCGCGCCGTATTGAACAGGGTCATCGCCATGGCGCGTCGGTAATCGCTGGGCGTCTGGCCTGTCTCGACGCGAAAGTGCCGGTTGAAGTTGGAGAGGTTGGCATAGCCGACCTCGAAGCAGATGTCCGACACCGACATGTCGGACTGCAACAGCAATCGGCAGGCGCGCTGAATTCTCAGTTTTCGCATCAGGTCGATGAAGCCGTGACCGGTGTTGCGTTTGAAGAAACGTGAAAATCCGGGATCGGTCATCTCCAGGCGCTGAGCGATCACCGACAGACGAATGTCATTGGTCAACTCGCTCAACAGATAGTCGAACGCCTTGTTGATCCGCTCGGCGCTGCGCGCGTCCAGCGTCGGTGCGTAGCAACTGCTGGCCAGCAGATGAGCTTCCTGAGACGGAGCCTTGACCAGCGTATTGATCAACTGCAGAAAAAGTATCAGCCGCTCCAGCCCTTGCGCCGTGCCGATGTCTTCCATGAGCCGCGTTGCCCGCACCGCCGTTGCACCCGTGAATTCGATACCACGGCGTGCCTGCTCGAACAGACGCTGCAACTCGCCCAGTTCCGGCAGCGTCTTGCGCAACGCCAGCAGCGCAGCACCGTCGAACTGCAAGACCACGTCGCGCCCCGGCAGATGCTCGCCCGGCGCCAGATCACCTATCCAGTCATGGGGCAGGTCGGGGCCGATCAGCGCGACATGGCCTGCGTCGAACCCGCCGATGTAATCGCCCGCCACCAGCTTGCCGCTGCCACGGCGGATCAAGTGAATCTCGAATTCGGGATGATGATTCCAGCGCGCCAGGGCGTAGGGATAGTCGTGCTCGTACCAGCG
Source organism: Pseudomonas sp. fls2-241-TYG-175 (assembly GCF_030209155.1). Lineage (NCBI taxonomy): Bacteria > Pseudomonadati > Pseudomonadota > Gammaproteobacteria > Pseudomonadales > Pseudomonadaceae > Pseudomonas > Pseudomonas sp. fls2-241-TYG-175. Next base: position 67,830 of record NZ_JARVSO010000014.1, read on the forward strand.
AAAACACTGGTCCGGCTCGGGAAGAATGACTTCAAGTTCGGCGGGACGCTGCTCGAAAAGAGCGGCTCGGCTGTCAGGCATTGCAGGCGCCTTTTATCGTTATGGGTGCTTCGTGCAGGCATCAACATACGCCTGCCTGATCCACTCTCGCTAGCGGTGATACCGACCGGCACTGATACTTTTTTGATTTCGGACGACCGGAGGACATTCGGTTAAAAAAGTATCGGAATGGCATCCGCAGTGCGTTTGTCCGGGTTCGGTTTGGCTGCTGTAATCGGGTCTCCGCCGTGGCAGTTGCCTCCCGTAAAGCAGCCTCGTTTCACAAACACCACGGCCAACAACAAAAACAATGACTCCCGCCATCAGCGGCGCGGAGTGGAGAGCACGACGATGAAGATGCACAAAGCGCTTTTCCTGTCTGCCGGTCTGTCCTTCGCCCTCGTCAGCCACGCGGCTGAGACCATCACCATCGCTACCGTTAACAACGGCGACATGATCCGCATGCAGCGCCTGTCGAAAATCTTCGAGCAGCAGCATCCTGACGTGAAGCTTAACTGGGTGGTGCTGGAAGAGAACGTACTGCGCCAGCGACTGACCACCGACATTGCGACCCAGGGCGGCCAGTTCGATGTGCTGACCATCGGCACTTACGAAACCCCGTTGTGGGGCGCCAAGCAATGGCTTGAGCCGATTACCGGTTTGCCGCCTGAATACGACCTGCAGGACATTTTTCCGGCCGTGCGTCAGGGCCTGTCCGTGAAAGACACGCTATACGCCCTGCCGTTCTACGGCGAAAGCACCATCACCTATTACCGCACCGACCTGTTCAAGCAGGCCGGACTGACCATGCCGGAGCACCCGACCTGGACGCAGCTGGGCGAGTTTGCCGCCAAACTGCATCAGCCCGACAAAGGCCTGTACGGCATGTGCCTGCGCGGCAAGGCGGGCTGGGGCGAGAACATCGCACTGCTGAGCACCATGGCGAATGCCTTCGGCGCGCGCTGGTTCGACGAACAATGGAAGCCTGAACTGACCAGCCCGGAATGGACCAGAGCGGCAAACTTCTACGTCGACACCCTCAAGAAGTACGGCCCGCCCGGCGTGACCAGCAACGGCTTCAACGAAACGCTGGCCCTGTTCAACAGCGGCAAGTGTGCGCTGTGGGTGGACGCCAGCGTCGCGGGCTCGTTCACCACCGACAAGGAACAGAGCCGGGTCGTCGACAGCGTTGGCTTTGCGCCTGCACCTACCGAAGTCACCGATAAGGGCTCGTCGTGGCTCTACGCGTGGTCGCTGGCAATTCCCGTCACCTCCAAACATAAAGAGGCCGCCAAGGCGTTCATTACCTGGGCGACGTCCAAGGAATACATCCAGTTGGTGACCGAGAAAGACGGCATCAGCAACGTACCGCCAGGCACTCGTACTTCGACCTATAACGAGGCTTATCTAAAGGCCGCGCCGTTCGCCAAGGTGACCTTGCAGATGATGCAGCACGCCGATCCTGCGCATCCGTCTGCCAAACCGGTGCCTTACGTCGGCATTCAGTACGTGACCATCCCGGAATTCCAGGCCATCGGCACCTCGGTCGGCAAGCTGTTCACCGCAGCGTTGACCGGGCAGACCACGGTCGAGCAGACCCTTGCCGCGGCCCAGATGGTGACTGAACGCGAGATGAAACGCGCCGGGTACCCCAAGTAATCCGACACACTTTTGAAAGACGGATAACGAATCATGAAAAGACTGGAAGGTAAAAGCGCGCTCATCACCGGTTCTGCCCGTGGCATCGGCCGCACCTTTGCGCAGGCCTATATCCGCGAAGGTGCAACGGTCGCCATCGCCGACATCAATCTGCAACGTGCACAAGCCACAGCAGACGAACTCGGGCCGAACGCCTATGCGGTCAGCATGGACGTGACCGATCAGGCGTCCATCGATCAGGCAATCGCTGCCGTGGTGGCGCAGACCGGCAAGCTGGACATCCTGATCAACAACGCTGCGCTGTTCGATCTGGCGCCGATTGTCGACATTACTCGCGAGAGCTTCGAGCGGCTGTTCTCGATCAACGTCGGCGGTGCGCTGTTCACGCTGCAGGCGGCTGCCCGGCAGATGATCGCCCAGGGACATGGCGGCAAGATCATCAACATGGCCAGCCAGGCGGGACGTCGAGGTGAAGCACTGGTCGGTGTGTATTGCGCGACCAAGGCTGCCGTCATCAGCCTGACCCAGTCGGCCGGGCTGGACCTGATCAAACACCGCATCAACGTCAACGCCATCGCGCCCGGCGTGGTGGACGGCGAGCACTGGGACGGCGTCGATGCGTTGTTCGCCCGTTACGAAAACCGCCCGCTCGGTGAAAAGAAAAAGCTGGTCGGCGAACAGGTGCCCTTCGGACGCATGGGTACGGCGGACGACCTGACCGGCATGGCGATTTTCCTCGCCTCGGCGGACAGCGAGTACGTGGTGGCGCAGACGTATAACGTGGATGGCGGCAACTGGATGAGCTGATCCTGTGAACAAAAGCCGGTCGCCACTTCCATTGACGGGGCGATTGGCTAAGATGCCCGGACCGCACGTCGTGATCCGCGGCATCACCGAGGCACAGGAGCTGCAATGTCCACCGAAGAGGAGCTCGCCATTTCCGGCGGCACACCGATGATTCCCGATCAGCGTCGAGAGCTGATGCTGCGTCAGTTGCGCAAGCATCAGGTGCTCAGCGTGCATCAGTTGATGGAGATGTTCGATTGCTCGCACATGACCATCCGCCGCGACATCGCGTTGCTGGAGCAGGAAGGGCGTGCCTATTCGGTCACAGGCGGGGTGCGCATCGCCAGTCAGGTGCACAGCGAGCCCAGCCATCAATCCAAGGCCGTGGTCGAGCTGCCGCACAAGCAGGGCATGGCGCGACTGGCGGCCGGTCTGCTGCATCCGGACATGACGATCTATCTGGACGCAGGCACCAGTACGCTGGAAATCGTGCCGCACATTGTTGCGCTGTCGGGTATGACGGTGGTCACCAATGACTTTGGCGTGGTGAACGCACTGGCCGATGCCGGGCACGTGGATGTGATTCACACCGGCGGCCTGCTCGATCATCCGAACCGCTCAAGCGTCGGCGGGCTGGCGGCTGCGACCTTGCGGCAACTGGCGACGGACGTGGCGTTCATGTCCACCAGTTCGTGGGATCTGCAGCGCGGGACCACGACGCCCTCGGCACTGAAAGTCGAGGTCAAGCAGGCTGCCATGCAATCTGCTTCGCAAACCGTGCTGGTCGCGACCAGCTCCAAATACGGCACCTTTGGCATGTACAAGGTCGCCGCGCTGGACCAGTTCGACACCATCATCACCGACGCCGCCCTGGCCGAGGCTGCCGCCGACGGCATCCGCAAACAACGCATCGAACTGCTCCTCGCCCCGGTCGGCGGCAAGCGCTAGGTTCGTCCCGCCCTCACCTGCGCGTCGCCTGTGGAAGCGGACGCGGAGCGTCCCAAGATGCATTCCCACGCTGGAGCGTAGGAACGATCGGCGTGAGGGCTGAAGTCGTATGAATAATCGTGCCTGTGACGCTCTGCGTCACCGCCCCAGCCTGCCCGATGGAAAAACCCTATCGATGTTAACTTATGTGAAAAATAAAAATACTTCACATTATTTACTCATTGATCCACTATCCAATTCACAGATCAGAACAATAACGTCCACATGCCGGTCTCACAGGCGCGGACACTGACTTTGAGGATTACTGCATGAACACTAAGAATGTTGGCGTCATCGGCCTGGGTGCGATGGGTCTGGGCATTGCCCGTTCGTTGCTGCGCAGCGGCTTCAATGTGCATGCCTGCGATGTGCGCACCAGCGTGACCGAGGCGTTCGCTCAGGAAGGTGGTGTTGCCTGTGAGTCCCCGGCGGCCATGGCCGCTGCCTGTGATGTGATCGTCACGGTCGTGGTCAATGCCGAGCAGACTGAAACCGTGCTGTTCGGCGAGAACGGTGCCATCGCCGCGCTGCGTCCCGGCAGTCTGGTGATCGGCTGCGCCACCGTTGCGCCGACCTTCGCGGTCGAGCTGGGTGAGCGTCTGGCTGCACAGCATCTGCTTTACCTCGACGCCCCGATCTCCGGCGGCGCAGCCAAGGCCGCTTCCGGCCAGATGACCATGATGACCTCCGGCCCTGCCGAGTCGTACGCCAAGGCTGAAGCCATCCTCAACGGCATGGCAGGCAAGGTCTATCGCCTGGGCGACGTCCACGGCCTGGGCTCGAAAGTCAAAATCATTAATCAGTTGCTGGCCGGCGTGCACATCGCCGCGAGCGCCGAAGCCATGGCGCTGGGTCTGCGTGAAGGTGTCGATGCCGACGCGCTGTACGAAGTGATCACCAACAGCGCAGGCAACTCGTGGATGTTCGAAAACCGCGTGCCGCACATTCTCAATGCCGATTACACGCCGCTGTCTGCCGTCGACATCTTCGTCAAGGACCTGGGCCTGGTACTGGATACCGCCCGCAGCAGCAAATTCCCGCTGCCGCTTTCGGCCACCGCACACCAGATGTTCATGCAGGCCTCCAGCGCCGGTTTCGGTCGCGAGGATGACTCGGCCGTGATCAAGATTTTCCCGGGCATCGAACTGCCGAAAGCCAAGACCGATAAAGCCTGAGGAGCCTTCGATGAGCCTGACTCACTCTCGCCCGTTGCTGGGCTGCATTGCCGATGACTTCACCGGCGCGACCGACCTGGCCAACATGCTGGTACGCGGCGGCATGCGCACCGTGCAGAGCATCGGCATTCCGAGCGCCGAAATGGCGGCCGGTCTGGACGCCGACGCCATCGTCATCGCCTTGAAATCCCGCACCACGCCTTCGGCCGACGCGGTCGCCGAATCGCTGGCCGCGCTGGAATGGCTGCGTGAGCGCGGTTGTGAACAGATCTTCTTCAAATACTGCTCGACCTTCGACTCGACCGCCGCTGGCAACATCGGCCAGGTCAGCGAAGCGCTGCTGGAACAACTGGGCAGCGACTTCACCCTGGCGTGCCCGGCATTCCCGGAAAACGGCCGTACGATCTTCCGTGGTCACCTGTTCGTGCAGGACCAGTTGCTCAGCGAATCGGGCATGCAGAATCACCCGCTGACGCCGATGACCGATGCCAATCTGGTGCGCGTGCTGCAAGCTCAAACCACTCACAAGGTCGGCCTGCTGCGTTACGACAGCGTCGCCAAAGGCGTGGACAGCGTGCGCAGCAAAATTGCCGAGCTGCGTGCCGAAGGGGTGAGCATGGCGATTGCCGATGCGCTGTCCGACGCCGACCTGTACACGTTGGGCGAAGCCTGCGCCGACCTGCCGTTGCTGACCGGCGGCTCGGGCCTGGCGCTGGGCTTGCCGGGCAACTTTCGCAAGGCGGGCAAGCTGCGTGATCTCGACGCGGCCAAACACATCAACGTGGGCGGCAGCGAAGTAGTGCTGGCAGGCAGCGCATCGGTTGCCACCAACGGTCAGGTTGCGGCCTGGCTGGAAGGCAATCGCCCTGCCCTGCGCATCAACCCGCTGGACCTCGCCGCGGGCAAACCCGTGGTCGAGCAGGCGCTAACCTTCGCCAAAGATGCCGGGCAAACCGTACTGATCTATGCCACCAGCACGCCGGATGAAGTCAAAGCCGTGCAGAAAGAGCTGGGCGTAGAGCGCTCCGGCGCGATGGTCGAGGACGCGTTGGGTCAGATCGCCAAAGGTCTGCTGGACGCGGGCGTGCGACGCTTCGTGGTCGCAGGCGGTGAAACCTCCGGCGCGGTGGTACAGGCGCTCGGCGTGCAATTGCTGCAGATCGGCGCGCAGATCGATCCAGGCGTCCCGGCCACCTTCAGCACTGGCGCCCAACCGCTGGCGCTGGCCCTCAAGTCCGGCAACTTCGGCGCACGCGACTTCTTCGCCAAGGCCCTCAAGCAACTGGCGGGGGAAGCCTGATGATCGACGAAAATGCTCTGCGTCAGGAAATCTGTGATGTCGGCAGACTGCTCTACGGCCGTGGCTACACCGTCGGCAGTGCAGGCAACATCAGCGCGCGTCTCGACGATGGCTGGCTGATCACACCGACCGATGCCTGCCTGGGTCGCATGGACCCGGCCGACATCGCCAAGGTCAATCTGGCCGGCGAATGGGTCTCCGGCAGCAAGCCGTCCAAGACCCTGGCGCTGCACCGGGAAGTCTACGACCGCAACCCTGAAGTCGGCGGCGTGGTGCACACCCACTCCACACATCTGGTGGCGCTGACGCTGGCTGGCGTGTGGCGTGAAGACGACATTCTGCCGCCGCTGACGCCTTATCAGGTCATGAAAGTCGGGCACATTCCGCTGATCCCCTACGAGCGTCCGGGCTCGCCGAAGGTCGCCGAACAGGTCGCGCAACTGGCCAACAGCGTGCGTGGCGTGATGCTCGAACGCCTCGGCCCGGTGGTCTGGGAAAGCTCGGTGGCCAAGGCCTGCTACGCCCTGGAAGAACTCGAAGAAACGGCCCGTCTGTGGCTGATGAGCAATCCCAAACCTGCCCCGCTGGAGCCTGAGGCTCTGGAAGAACTGCGGCAAGTGTTCGGCGCAAAGTGGTAGCCGATACCCATTGATCCGGAGGCGCGTCGCGCCTCTTGGCCAACCCCGGCATGGCCGGAAAACAATAACAACAGGAATCGAGAGCATGACTTACCTACATCCCGCTTTTGTTCGGATTTGCTCACTGTCACCCCTTGTCACTCCTGAAGGGAGCGCGCAGGCATGACGCCAATCATGTTGATGGTCGTGGCCGGTGCGGGCATCGCACTGCTGTTGTTTCTGGTCCTCAAGTACAAATTCCAACCCTTTGTCGCCCTGATGCTGGTCAGCATCATCGTGGCGCTGGTCGCGGGCGTTAAGCCTGCCGATCTGGTCGCCACGATTGAAGGCGGCATGGGCAAGACCCTGGGTCACATCGCGATCATCATCGCCCTGGGCGCGATGATCGGGCGCATCATCGAACTCTCCGGTGGCGCAGAGGCGCTGGCCAGAACCCTGATCAACCGTTTCGGCAACAAGCGCACGCCGCTGGCGCTGACGGTGGCGGGTTTCATGGTCGGCATTCCGGTGTTCTTCGAAGTCGGCGTGATCATCCTCATGCCATTGGCTTATGGCGTGGCCCGTGCCGCTCGCAAGCCGCTGATGATCTTCGCCCTGCCGATGTGCGCCGCGTTGCTGGCGGTCCACGCCTTTCTGCCGCCGCATCCGGGCGCTGTTGCCGCAGCCAGCCAGTTGGGCGCCGACCTGGGTCGCGTGCTGATGCTGGGTATTCCGATTGTCGCCGTGCTGTGTGTGATCGGTTACTTCGTGGCCGGTCGCATGACCCGCAAGACCTACCCGATGACCGACGACATCCGCGCCGAAGTCTACGGCCCGCACGTCACCAACGAAGACCTGGAAGCCTGGGCGCGCAACGACTATTCGAACGTGCGTGAAGCCACCGAAACCCGCTCGATGGGTGCCGAGGAAAGCGCCAGCAGTCTGGCGAGCAAACTGCCGCCTGCGCCTGCACCGGGCTTCGGTCTGATCATCGCGCTGATTCTGCTGCCAATCGTGCTGATCCTCATGGGTACGCTGGCAACCACCATGTTGCCTGCCGATTCAACAGTGCGCGCCATCCTGACTGTGCTCGGCGCGCCACTCGTGGCGCTGTTGATTGACACACTGCTGTGCGCCTGGCTGCTGGGTTCGCGCCGTGGCTGGAGCCGCACGCAAGTCTCCGACGTGATCGGTTCGGCGTTGCCGGGTGTGGCGATGGTGATCCTGATTGCCGGTGCCGGTGGTGTGTTCGGCAAGGTGCTGGTCGATACCGGTATCGGTGCGGTCGTCTCCGAAGCGCTGCGCAATACCGGTCTGCCGGTGCTGGCGCTGGGCTTCCTGCTGACCCTGCTGCTGCGCGCTGTGCAAGGTTCGACCACGGTTGCGTTGGTCACCACCGCCGGCATTCTCAGCCCGCTGATCGCGACCCTGGACCTGAGCGCCAACCATCTGGCCCTGCTGTGTCTGGCCATGGGCGGTGGCGGTCTGGCGATGTCGCACATCAACGACGCCGGTTACTGGATGTTCACCAAACTGGCCGGCCTGAACGTCGCCGACGGCTTGCGCACCTGGACCGTACTGGTCACGCTGCTGGGCACACTGGGCTTCGTGATTACCCTGCTGCTTTGGCCATTCGTCTGACCCTTTGAAGACTGGAGTTAACATGCCTCGTTTTGCCGCCAACCTCAGCATGCTGTACCCGCAGCATGATTTTCTTGAGCGCTTTGCCGCAGCGGCCGCCGACGGTTTCGGCGCGGTCGAGTACCTGTTTCCCTACGCCTGGACACCGCAGGAGCTCAAGCAGCGCTTGAGCGACAACGGCCTGGTGCAGGCGCTGTTCAATGCACCGCCGGGCGACTGGGACGCGTGCGAACGAGGCATCGCCACACTGCCCGGTCGTGAAGCGGAATTTCGCAGCGGCATCGAACGTGCGCTGGAGTACGCGCAGGTATTGGGCAATGACCGGATTCACGTCATGGCCGGCCTGCTGCCCAGTGAAAACCTGCGCGAACGTCATCAGGCCGTGTATCTGGAGAACCTCGCGTTTGCGGCCGAACAGGCCAAGGGCGCCGGGGTGACGATCCTGATCGAGCCGATCAACACCCGCGACATGCCGGGCTTTTTCCTCAATCGTCAGGATCAGGCGCAGGACATCTGCAAGCTGGTGGGTGCGGATAACCTCAAGGTGCAATTTGACTGCTACCACTGCCAGATCGTCGAAGGCGACCTGACCAGCAAACTGCGTCGCGACTTTGCCGGTATCGGTCACATTCAGATCGCAGGTGTGCCGGATCGCAACGAGCCGGACCTGGGCGAACTGAACTACGAGCACCTGTTCAACGTCATCGACGAGTTGGGCTATAAAGGCTGGATCGGCTGCGAATACCGCCCGAAAGGCGACACCAGCGAAGGGCTGGCGTGGTTGCGGCAGTTGCAGGGGAAGTAATCACACTGATCGACAGCGGACGCGGAGCGTTCTGAGCGGCATTCCCACGCGGAGCGTAGGAACGATCAGCGTGATCTCGGGCACGCCGACCATACCCATGCTCCGCGTGGGCATGCAGCCCATGACGCTCTGCGTCACATTCCAGAGTGGACGCGGAGGAGCGATCAATACCGCTTACTCAGGCGCGTCAAACTGATCCTTGATGTAGCGAATCTCGGTCCGGCCATGCGGCGCGGGCTGTCCGTCTTCACCCAGATTGACGAACACCATCTTCTCGACCGTCAGGATGCTCTTGCGGGTGATCTTGTTGCGGACCTGACACATCAGCGTGATCGAGGTGCGACCAAACTCGGTGGCGGTGATGCCCAGTTCGATGATGTCGCCCTGACGCGACGCACTGACAAAATTGATCTCGGAAATGTACTTGGTCACCACACGCTGGTTGCCCAGTTGAACAATGGCGTAGATGGCCGCTTCTTCATCGATCCAGCGCAACAGGCTGCCGCCGAACAGGGTGCCGTTGGGATTCAGGTCTTCAGGCTTGACCCATTTGCGGGTATGGAAATTCATGTTCACTCCTGAGCGTCTTCGATAAGAGAACCGCATGATGGCAGAGCCAGCCGCTCGCGCCCATGCCTTGCCCCATTGTGACTGTGTATAGGGGCAATTGACGCCCCGCGATCTTCTTGAATAAATAGAACAACTAAGCCGCTGAGCGCAAAGAACATTCCGGCAAATGCCGATCCAGACGCCCGCCAGCCGACAGAAAACCTTGGGAAGAATCGCCAGCGCAGCTATACTGCCCTCCGTTTCAAGCGGCCATCCACGCTGATGCCGTTCCCGCCACCTGTCCGAGGGGCGCTGCAGCAGGTTCTCCCTGTCAGGCTCGGATGGGGCGTTGTTTGACCGACTGATGCTCAGTCGGCAAGCCTTAAACGCACAACGGCGCCCATTCGCATTTTTATGGAATGGAGACTCTCAATGAGTGCTGTAATCACGCCCGCAGAATTCAACGATTTCAAGGTTGCCGACATTTCCCTGGCTGCCTGGGGCCGTCGCGAAACCATCATCGCCGAATCCGAAATGCCAGCCCTGATGGGCCTGCGCCGCAAGTACGCCGGTGAGCAGCCTTTGAAAGGCGCGAAAATCCTCGGCTGCATCCACATGACCATTCAGACTGCCGTGCTGATCGAAACCCTGGTTGCCCTGGGTGCCGAAGTACGCTGGTCGTCTTGCAACATTTTCTCTACTCAGGATCAGGCCGCTGCTGCCATCGCTGCTGCCGGTATCCCTGTGTTCGCCTGGAAAGGCGAGACCGAAGAAGAGTACGAGTGGTGCATCGAGCAGACCATCCTGAAGGACGGTCAGCCTTGGGACGCCAACATGATCCTCGACGACGGCGGCGACCTGACCGAGATCATCCACAAGAAATACCCGGCGATGCTGGACAAGATCCACGGCGTCACCGAAGAAACCACCACCGGCGTTCACCGTCTGCTGGACATGCTGGCCAAGGGCGAACTGAAGATCCCGGCCATCAACGTCAATGACTCGGTAACCAAGAGCAAGAACGACAACAAATACGGCTGCCGTCACAGCCTGAACGACGCCATCAAGCGCGGCACCGACCACTTGCTGTCCGGCAAGCAGGCGCTGGTGATCGGCTACGGTGACGTGGGCAAGGGCTCGGCCCAGTCCCTGCGTCAGGAAGGCATGATCGTCAAAGTGACCGAAGTCGACCCGATCTGCGCGATGCAAGCGTGCATGGACGGTTTCGAACTGGTCTCCCCGTTCATCGACGGCGAGAACGACGGCACCGAAGCGAGCATCGACAAGGCGCTGCTGGGCAAGATCGACCTGATCGTCACCACCACCGGTAACGTCAACGTCTGCGATGCCAACATGCTCAAGGCATTGAAGAAGCGTGCCGTGGTCTGCAACATCGGTCACTTCGACAACGAAATCGACACCGCTTTCATGCGCAAGAACTGGGCATGGGAAGAAGTGAAGCCACAGGTTCACAAGATCCACCGCACAGGCCCTGGCGCGTTCGACGCACAGAACGATGACTACCTGATCCTGCTGGCCGAAGGCCGTCTGGTGAACCTGGGCAACGCCACTGGCCACCCGAGCCGCATCATGGATGGCTCGTTCGCCAACCAGGTTCTGGCTCAGATCTTCCTGTTCGAACAGAAGTACGCCAACCTGTCGCCAGCCCAGAAAGCCGAGCGCCTGACCGTTGAAGTACTGCCGAAGAAACTCGACGAAGAAGTGGCCCTGGAAATGGTCCGCGGTTTCGGCGGCGTCGTGACCAAACTGACCAAGACCCAGGCCGACTACATCGGCGTGACCGTCGAAGGTCCGTTCAAGCCACACGCTTACCGCTACTGATTCATCGCCTGCCTGGAACGTTCGGTGTCTCGACACCGCACGCTCCGTTGGCAGGCAGATGAGACCTGTGGGAGCGGACTTGTCCGCGAAGGCATCTGATCTATCACCCGTCTTTCGTTGATAAGCAGATTTCTTCGCGGACAAGTCCGCTCCCACTCTGCGACCTCCCCGTTCGCTTCAAGATGAGATCGGCCTCCATGAGCCAAGAACGTCGCTACAGCTTCGAGTTCTTCCCCACCAAGACCGACGCTGGACATGAAAAGCTGCTGAACGTTGCCCGTCAGCTGGCAAGCTACAACCCGGATTTTTTCTCCTGCACTTACGGTGCCGGTGGTTCGACCCGCGACCGCACGCTCAACACCGTGCTGCAGCTGGAAAACGAAGTCAAAGTACCGGCCGCCCCGCACCTGTCATGCGTGGGTGACAGCAAGGCTGACCTGCGCGGTCTGCTGAGCCAGTATCAGGAAGCCGGTATCAAGCGCATCGTTGCGCTGCGCGGCGACCTGCCTTCCGGCATGGGCATGGCCAGCGGTGAGCTGCGCCACGCCAATGATCTGGTCAGCTTCATTCGTGAAGAGACCGGCAGCCACTTCCACATCGAAGTCGCCGCCTACCCGGAAATGCACCCGCAGGCCCGCAACTTCGAAGACGACCTCAAGCACTTCGTCAACAAGGCCAACGCCGGTGCCGACAGTGCGATCACCCAGTATTTCTTCAACGCCGACAGCTATTTCTACTTCGTCGAGCGTGTGCAGAAGATGGGCGTGAACATCCCTATCGTGCCGGGCATCATGCCGATCACCAACTACAGCAAGCTGGCACGCTTCTCCGACGCCTGCGGTGCGGAGATCCCGCGCTGGATCCGCAAGCAGCTGGAAGCGTACGGCGATGACGTACAAAGCATTCAGTCGTTCGGTGAAGAAGTCATCACCGAAATGTGCGAGCGACTGCTGCAAGGCGGCGCCCCTGGCCTGCACTTTTACACCCTGAATCAGGCGGATCCGAGCCTGGCAGTCTGGAACAACCTCAAACTGCCACGCTGACAGCCGCTGCAATACCGCGATTTCCCTGACAATTTCCGGGAGATCGCGGCGCAATACACCGTTGGGCAGCAGGAAAGCGGCGTATTGCGTTCGCTCTGTTATACTCCAGCCTTCCCGCCAGGCTTACGCCCGGACGCTCGGTCTTGCAAACGCTACCTCGCTCACGCCAACAGCACACTTTTCATCCCGTGCAGGCGTCAGGAGAAGGCTGAAGACCCCGCAGGACCGGACGGGATCGCGTTGTCTTTACACGCCATTCACGCCAGGCAAGACATCCCTTGAGCTTAAGCTCCAACAGAACAGGATTACTCATGTCCTTTGCTTCCCTCGGTCTCTCCGAGGCTTTAGTCCGCGCCATCGAGGCAGCGGGCTACACCCAGCCTACTCCGGTGCAACAGCGGGCCATTCCCGCCGTGTTGCAAGGTCGCGACCTGATGGTTGCGGCACAGACAGGTACTGGTAAAACCGGCGGTTTCGCCCTCCCTATTCTGGAGCGGCTGTTTCCCAATGGTGTTCCGGACAAATCCCAGCGTCATGGCCCGCGTCAACCACGCGTTCTGGTCCTGACCCCGACTCGCGAACTGGCTGCACAGGTGCATGAGAGCTTCAAGATCTATGCCCGCGACCTGAAATTCGTCAGCGCCTGCATCTTCGGTGGCGTCGGCATGAACCCACAGGTTCAGGCCATGTCCCGCGGTGTGGACGTACTGGTGGCCTGCCCTGGTCGCCTGCTCGATCTGGCTGGCCAAGGCAGTGTCGACCTGTCCCACGTTGAAATCCTGGTGCTCGATGAAGCGGATCGGATGCTCGACATGGGCTTCGTCCACGACGTGAAAAAGGTCCTGGCCCGCTTGCCTGCCAAGCGTCAGAACCTGCTGTTCTCGGCCACGTTTTCCAGCGACATCACGGCGTTGGCCGGCAAGCTGCTGCACAACCCCGAGCGCATCGAAGTCACGCCGCCGAACACCACGGTCGAGCGTATCGAGCAACGTGTTTTCCGTCTGGCGGCCAACCACAAGCGCTCGCTGCTGGCGCACCTGATCACCGTCGGCGCCTGGGAACAGGTGCTGGTGTTCACCCGCACCAAGCACGGCGCGAACCGTCTGGCCGAGTACCTGGACAAGCATGGCCTCGCTGCCGTCGCTATCCACGGCAACAAGAGCCAGAACGCACGCACCAAGGCGCTGGCCGATTTCAAGGCGGGCGATGTCCGTATCATGGTCGCCACCGATATCGCCGCTCGCGGTCTGGATATCGATCAGTTGCCGCACGTGGTCAACTTCGAGCTGCCGAACGTCGATGAAGACTATGTTCACCGCATCGGTCGTACCGGCCGTGCCGGTCGTTCGGGCGAGGCGATCTCGCTGGTTGCTCCGGACGAAGAGAAGCTGCTCAAAAGCATCGAGCGCATGACCAAGCAGAAGATCCCGGACGGCGATCTGATGGGTTTCGACATCACTGCAGTCGAGGCTGAAAAGCCTGAAGTGCGTGAGCGTCCCGATGTTCGCAATCCGCGTGGCGCACGTCCGGCCCGTGGTGATGGCGACAAGAACAACGGCGGTCGCCGCGACAAGGGAAAGGATAAGGGCAAGGAAAAGCCGGCTGCCGCTGCAGCCAGTGGCGAACGCCCTGCCCGTCAACCGCGCGAAAAAAAACCTCGTGAAGGGACGCCTCGCGGCGAACAGCGCGCCTCGCAGGCCGCTGCACCCCGCCCGCAGTCGGACCGTGCGCCTGACGAGTTCCTGGATGACGAAGTGGATAACTTCGGCAACCGCGCTGATTACGTCAGCCCGTATCAGGGCAAAGGCCAGAATCGTGGTCGTCGTCCGGCGGCAGCGCCTGGCGCAGCAGCACCGGCAGCCGGTGGCGCAGCGCGTCCTGCCAACCCGGGTCGTACCGGTGGCGGCGCACGTACAGGTTCCGGCACTGGCGCACCGAAGCGTAACGGCGCAGGTGCAGGCACCGGCTCTGCACCCCGCTCGCGTGATGGTCAGGCTCCACGCAACCGTCGTCCGTCAGCGCCTCGTGAAGACCGCGCACCTCGTGAGCCGCAGGAACCTGCAGTTCGCAGCCAGCGCGATGGTCAGCCACAGCCGAAGATCGTGCACAAAGAGTCCAAGATCGACCGCTTCCCGTCGGCCGAGCAACTGGATCAGTTGCCAGCCCGCCCACGCGGTGAAAAACCGGCCCTGCTGACCCGCAACCGCGACAGCTGACAGCCGAGCAACAAACAAAACGCCCCGACTCGCTCGGGGCGTTTTTGTTTGTGCGGACTGTTTGCTCGCTGTGATCGTACCCATCGCTGCGCATCACATCCGAAGCGGACGCGGAGCGTCCTGAGCGGCATTCCCACGCGGAGCGTAGGAACGATCAGCGTGATCTCAAGAGCGCCGATCATGCCCATGCTTGTGCCCAGCGTTATACCCGAGTCTTGCTGCGACCACGGACTGTGGGAGGCGGCTTGCCGGCGATGCTTTTTCTGAAGCGACCTATCAGTGACTGAACCGACGCCATCGCCGGCAAGCCGCCTCCCACGGGGTATGGTCAGTCACTTTCGTTTTACCCCCCGTTTTGCGCGTCTTGCGGACTTGTGTATAGCGATGAGTGCTTCGCGTGTGCATGCAACCCGTGACGCTCCGCGTCACTTCCTCCGACTGCACAAACGCCACACACAAAAACGCCGACCCAAGGGTCGGCGTTTTTTTGCTTCAGGCGGACACTTACTTCTTCTGTACGCCTTCGAAGGTGATGTCCAGATCCAGCGTCTGCGACGTCGGGCCTGGGCCTTTGATGCCGAAGTCGTTCAGGTTCAGCGTCGAAGTACCGTTGAAGCCGGCACGGTAGCCGCCCCACGGATCCTTGCCTTCGCCGTTGAAGGTGGCCTTGATCACGATTGGCTTGGTCACGCCGTGCAGGGTCAGGTCGCCGGTCACGTCGGCAGTCTTCTCGCCGGTGGACTTGACGCTGGTGGACACGAACTTGGCTTCAGGGAATTTACCAGCGTCCAGGAAGTCCTTGCTCAGGATGTGCTTGTCACGTTCAGCGTGGTTGGTGAACAGGCTGGCGGTCTTCAGTTCGACCGCGATCTTGCTCGCTTCAGGCTTGGCAGCGTCAAAGCTGAACGTGCCGTCCCAGTCCTTGAACGTACCGTGAATGAAGCTGTAACCCAGGTGGCTGATCTTGAAGTCAACGAAAGCGTGCTGACCTTCCTTGTCGATAACATAGTCGGCAGCCATTGCCTGGCCAGCGGACAACAGTGCGGTACCCAGAGCCAGAGCGGCGAGAGACTTCTTCAACATGCTTTTATTCCCGTTTTGGTTGAACAATCAATGACGACCCAACATACGTTTGAGGGTCACATCGCGATCGATGAAGTGGTGTTTCAGTGCAGCCAAGCCATGGAGCCCCGCGAAAATAACGACGGTCCAGGCCAGATACAGGTGAATCCAGCCAGCGGTTTCTGCCTGTTCCGGGAGACCCGAAACCAGAGCAGGTATTTCGAACAGACCGAATACCGGAATCCCTACGCCATCAGCGGTCGAGATCAGGTAACCGGCGAACATCAGGGCAAACAGTGCGATATACAGAAACAGATGCCCGAACGTGGCACCGATGCGCGTCATGCGGCTGTAACTGGACAGCGGCGGAGGCGGCGGGCTGAGCAAACGCCAGACCACGCGAACCAGCATGACTGCAAACAGCGTGATGCCAATGCTCTTGTGCAGATCAGGCCCGGCCTTGCGCCACGTATCGTAGTAATCCAGCCCGACCATCCAGAGCCCCAACGCGAACAAACCAACCACTACAGCCGCTACACCCCAGTGCAGCGCCATGCTGACCAGACCGTAGCGAGAGGATGAGTTACGTAGCTGCATTGCCTATACCTTGTCAGAAGTGTTACCAGACTAGCTTTTTATCTATCGAATGAAAGCGCAAAATTTCGCTTTGATGCATCGAAGAATATGATCGATCGTTTGCAGAAGTTTTTCTGTCTTAAACCGCCCACAGCATCCCGATAATTTCAGCGCTGTAACACTTTGCAGGGACCGTCGGCCGTTCGATGCCGATGAACGGCATGATTGCCCACGCGAACCGGCCCCACCGTCTGCCCCGAAGATAAAACGAATTCGCCGGGCATAAAAAAAGGGGCTCGGTTTGCACCGCGCCCCTTCTGTTCAGCGATTGCCGTCAGTTCTTGACGTCGGCAGGCGCTGTATCGGTTGCTGCCTTGGCTGCAGGCTTCTTGGCGTCATCGGTCTTGGCCGGAGCCTTTTTCACCGGCTCTTTTTTCACGGGCTCTTTCTTGGCCGGTTCTTTTTTCGCAGGCTCCTTGTGCTGCGTCTTCTTCGCAGGCTCCGCCTTGGCAGCAGGCTTCTTGACCGGCTCAGTCTTGGCGGGCGGCGTCACGACAGGCGCAACAACCGGCGCGACAGGAACCGGCGCAGGTGCAGGCGCGGGCTCTGGCGCTTTCTCGACAGGCGCAGGCGCGGCTACCGGCGTGTCCGAACCACCGAACAGGCGCGAGAAGAAGCCAGGCTTTTCAGCCTGTGGCTTGGCAGGCTCGACCGGCTTATCGGAGGTGCAACCAAACAGGCTGGTGAAGAAATTACAGTCCGACTTCTGCGCAGCAGGTGCTGGCGCCTTCGGCGGAGCGACCTTGACCGGCTCGAACGACTTGCCTGCCGCCAGATCCTGAACCTGACTGGCCGCACGCTGACCGCTGCGCAGCGCGCCTTCCAGCGTGCCCGGATAAAGGGTATCGGTGTGCTCGCCAGCAAACGCTACACGCTGGATCGGGCGCTCCCACAGGCGCCAGTATTTGCTGATCTGGCCGGGGCCGAACGCCAGGTAAGAACCGCCCGTCGATGGGTCGACGCTGTAACGACGGATTTCGTAGCCGGTGTAAGCACCACGGGCCTCAGGGTAGAACGCGTGCAGGCGGATCAGCACCTGATCGACCAGCTGCTTATCGCCAAAGGCCTGCATGATGCGGGCGTTGTCGCCGGACAGGTTGATCACCACGTTGGCGCCGCCCTTGAGCGCAGGCTCGATCCACAGCATGCCAAGGCCAGTGTTACTGAACACTTCACCCGACATGCGCGCCTTGCTGTCCCAGACCGGGGTCTTGAACTTGAGCATGATCTGGTCGCGCCAGCCGTAGTTGGTGCTCTTGATCGCGCCCATGTGCTGAGCATCCAGCGACGGCGTCATCTGGATCTTGCCCAGCGAACGCAATGGCACGGCCATCACGAGGTAGTCGGCGGTGTAGCTTGTCGCACCGGCCTTGACGGTGACGTGGTCCTTGTCCTGAACAACGGACGAGACAGGCGAGTTGGTCTTGATGGTTTTCAGTTGTTTGACGAACGCCTGAGCCAGCACTGTACTGCCACCCGGCAGGCGCGAGGCGCGCAGGTCGCGCTCATCCACCGAACGATAGACGCTGGACTGCTGAGCGAAATACAGCAACGACAGGCGCGAAGGCTCGTCATAACGGGTACGAATCTGCTGATTGATCAACTGACGCGCCGTCGCAGGCAGGCTCAGGCGATCCAGCCAGTTGGCGACGTTGATCTGGTCCAGCGCGAACAGGGTGCTGTTGGACGCCGGGTTTTCCGGATCAGTAATGGAGCGCGCCAGATTATCCAGCGTGTCGTTGTAGCGCTTGATGGCTTCAGCGGTAGCCGGCTGCTTGACCGCCAGATCCGCCTGGGTGAAGTACACGCCGTCGATCAGGTAGCTGGGCGTGCGCACGAACTCGGGAGCAGGCACGGTGGCCAGCTTGAAGGTGTCCAGATAGCGGTTCAGCACCGGCTGGGCCTTGGTGTTGCCGATCCACTCGCTGGTGGCCAGACCCGAACGTCCGCCCAGACTCGGCTTGGCTTCCAGCAGCGTGACCTGCCAGCCCTTGGCCTGCAGTTCGTACGCAGCCGTCAGGCCTGCCATGCCGCCGCCGACAACAATCGCGGTTCGTTGTTTGTCGTCGGCGAGCGTCGAAACGCTGACCAGCCCTGTCACTATCAGCGCACACGCGCGCAGCCACCCAGAAAGCATTCCGTGAACTCCGAAAAAACAAGGGAAGGTTGGGCAAGTCAGCCCGGAACATCGAATAGCGAGGCAGGATACGCGAGCCATCAGATAGCCGCCAGCAATGTCCGTCGCCCCTTAAAACTGCATCAAAGGTTGTGACACAGCCAGGCATTGCATAGGCTTGCGCGATTGTTCGTCCTCGCCTCGGGCGAGTCGCTACCCGGAGATTGCAAATGGGCCTGAATGACCAGTGGATGCAGCGTGACCTCAAGGTCCTGTGGCACCCCTGCACCCAGATGAAAGACCACGAGAACCTGCCGTTGATCCCCATCAAGCGGGGCGAAGGCGTGTGGCTTGAAGACTTCGAAGGCAAGCGTTACCTGGACGCCGTCAGCTCTTGGTGGGTCAACGTGTTCGGGCACGCCAACCCGCGCATCAATCAACGCATCAAGGATCAGGTCGATCAGTTGGAGCATGTAATCCTCGCGGGTTTCAGCCACCAGCCAGTGATCGAGCTGTCTGAGCGCCTGGTCAAGATGACGCCCGAGGGCCTCACACGCTGTTTCTACGCCGATAACGGTTCGTCCTGCATCGAAGTCGCGCTGAAAATGAGCTTTCACTATTGGCTCAATCGCGGTCAGCCCGATAAAAAGCGCTTCGTGACCCTGACCAACAGCTACCACGGCGAAACCATGGCCGCGATGTCGGTCGGCGACGTGCCGCTGTTCACCGAAACCTACAAGGCGTTGCTGCTGGACACCATCAAGGTGCCGAGCCCCGACTGCTACCACCGCCCCGAAGGCATGAGCTGGGAAGAGCACTCGCGCAACATGTTCGCGGCCATGGAACAGACCCTGGCGCAAAACCATGCCAGCGTCGCTGCTGTGATCGTCGAGCCGCTGATTCAGGGCGCGGGCGGCATGCGCATGTATCACCCGGTCTATCTGAAGCTGTTGCGCGAAGCCTGTGACCGCTACGGCGTGCACCTGATCCACGATGAAATCGCTGTCGGGTTCGGCCGCACCGGCACGATGTTCGCCTGTGAACAGGCGGGCATTCGCCCGGACTTCCTCTGTCTGTCCAAGGCGCTCACCGGAGGCTATCTGCCGCTGGCGGCCTGCCTGACGACCGATGATGTCTACGATGCGTTCTATGACGACTACCCGACCCTGCGCGCCTTCCTGCATTCACACAGTTACACCGGCAACCCGCTGGCCTGTGCTGCGGCGCTGGCGACGCTGGATATCTTCGAGCAGGACAACGTCATCGAGAACAACAAGGCCCTGGCGCAACGCATGGCGACCGCCACGGCGCATCTTGTGGATCATCCCCATGTGGCCGAAGTGCGCCAGACCGGCATGGCGATTGCCATTGAGATGGTTCAGGACAAGGCCACCAAGACTGCCTATCCATGGCAGGAACGCCGTGGCATGAAGGTGTTTCAGCATGCTTTGGAGCGCGGCGCGCTGTTGAGGCCGCTGGGCAGCGTGGTGTATTTCCTGCCGCCTTACGTGATCACCCCGGAGCAGATCGACTTTCTGGCCGAGGTTGCCAGCGAAGGCATCGACATCGCCACGCGCAGCAGCATCAACGTGGCTGTGCGCGAAAACTTCCACCCGGACTTCAGGGATCCGGGCTGATCCGGCCAGCGCCTTCGCGGAAAAGCGGAACGCCGCCCGGTCCGCTCCCACGTGTAACGCATATCTCCTTTTGGAATGCATACTTCGTAGGAGCGGACTTGTCCGCGAAAGCTTTTTCCCAAGACATACACATCAGTACGCCTACAGAGAAACACCATGAGACTGTCCCGTTTTTTCACCGACACGCCCCTGAGTCTTGGCGAACACGAATTGCCGGAAGCCCAGGCGCACTACATCAGTCGCGTGCTGCGCATGACCGAGGGCGATGCGCTGCAGTTGTTCGATGGCTCCGGCAGCGAGTTTCGCGGCACCTTGCTGGAAGTCGGCAAGAAGCGCGTGCGCGTGCAACTGGATGAATGCTTTGCCGGGCAGGTCGAATCCGGTCTGCGTATCCATCTGGGTCAGGGTCTGTCGCGTGGCGAGCGAATGGACTGGGCGATTCAGAAGGCGACCGAGCTGGGCGTCAGCGAAATCACTCCGATCGTCAGTGAGCGCTGCGAAGTACGCTTAAAGGACGAGCGCGCTGAAAAGCGCCAGATGCATTGGCAACAGATTGCGGTCAGCGCCTGCGAACAATGCGGCCGCTCGGTGGTGCCTGTGATTCATCCACCGATGCCGCTGGCCGAGTGGCTGAAACAGACCGAAGCAGACCTGAAACTGGTCCTGCACCCGGTTGCCGAGCCACTGACCAGCCATGAAAAACCGGCCAGCCTGGCCTTCCTGATCGGCCCGGAAGGCGGATTGAACGACGCCGAAGTCGATCAGGCCCAGACCGCCGGCTTCCACGCCGCCCGCCTCGGCCCACGCGTGCTGCGCACCGAAACCGCCCCCGTCGTCGCGCTCAGCGTGGCGCAGCAGCTGTGGGGTGATTTTTAGGTATTACATCCAGCCCACTGATCGTCCCGATGCGCTCGACTTACTGAGTCCGCAATCTGTGCCATTTGTGACGCGGAGCGTCACGGGAGGCATGCCCACGCAGAGCGTGGGCACGATCAGATGCTCCGCGTGGGAACGCCTCTCAGGACGCTCCGCGTCCGCTCTGGGGTCACGATGCAGGACCCTCAAAGCACATAAAAACAGATCGCCACAAAGTGCATCAGGCTGCCGCCGATCACGAACAGGTGCCAGATGCCGTGCCAGTGGCGGATGTGGTCGTAGGCGAAGAACAGGATGCCGACGGTGTACAGCACGCCGCCGCCCGCCAGCCAGATGAACCCGGCCACGCCGAGCGAGGCCAGCAGGGGTTTGATGGCGACCAGTACGATCCAGCCCATCACGGCATAGATGACGATGGAAAGGATGCGCGCTTCCGAGCGCGGTTTGATTTCCTGCAGGATGCCGATCAGCGCCAGCCCCCAGACAATCCCGAACAGGGTCCAGCCCCACGCGCCACGCAGGGTCACGAGGCAGAACGGCGTGTAGCTGCCCGCGATCATCAGGTAGATCGAAAAGTGATCGACCTTCTGCATGATGGACTTCGAGCGCCCTTTCACACTGTGGTAAACGGTCGAAACGCTGTACAGCGTGACCAGGCACACGCCATAGATCGCCACGCTGACCACTCTCCAGACATCGCCATGCAGACTGGCCATCACCAGCAGCCAGATGGCTCCGACGGCTGCCAGCACTGCGCCGACGAGATGAGACCAGGCGTTGAATTTTTCTCCGTAATACATCCGCGTAATACCCTGTTTTACCGAAGACACTGATTGCAGAGGCTCCCGTTTATTGAAACAAAGTGCAACATGCCTGTCTGCCGCACAGATTTCAGGCAGCGAACCTTGAGTGAGTTGTGCACAATCCACCCACCCCAACACTAAGCGCCCCGCCATGCAGATTGATGACGAACTCACCCTGAAGAAGCTGGAGATTTTCCTGGCTTTCATGCGCACCGGAAACCTGGCCCGCGCGGCGGCGGAATTGCAGACCAGCAACGTCAGCGTGCATCGCGCCATTCACTCGCTGGAAAGCGCTCTGCGCTGCCCGCTGTTCAAGCACGAGGGCCGCAACCTGACGCCGCTGGAAAGTGCCTATGTGCTGGAAGAACGCGCGCAGAAACTGGTGCACGACGTCATCACTACGGTGGAAATGACTCGTCAGGCTGCAGGGTTCTCGGCGGCGCGCTTTCGGCTTGGGGCCTTGTATTCGCTGACGGTCAAGACCGTGCCGCAGCTGATCATGGGCCTGAAGATCCGTCGCAGCGAGCTGAATATCGACCTGATTCTGGGTTCCAACATCGACCTGCTCTACAAGCTCAAGAACATGGAAGTGGACGCAATGCTGGTG
Organism: Pseudomonas sp. fls2-241-TYG-175; assembly: GCF_030209155.1. Lineage (NCBI taxonomy): Bacteria > Pseudomonadati > Pseudomonadota > Gammaproteobacteria > Pseudomonadales > Pseudomonadaceae > Pseudomonas > Pseudomonas sp. fls2-241-TYG-175. The sequence continues at coordinate 90,226 of NZ_JARVSO010000014.1, forward strand.
TCGCTGGATGAAAGCACCAACGACCCGGATTGCGAGCATCTGGCACTGTTCTCGGACGATATCTTTCTGGCGGTGCCGACCGACTCGCCGTTCGCCGAACACAGCGAAGTGGACCTGAGCGACCTGCGTGAAGCGACGTTCATCACCCTGACCCAGGGCTTCGCCACACACCGCGATGGCATCCGGGTATTCCAGCAGGCTGGCTTCGAGCCCAAGGTGGCGATGCAGGTCAACGACATCTTCACGCTGTTGAGCATGGTCAGTTCAGGCGTGGGTTATGCGCTGCTGCCTGGGCGAATTGCGGCGGTGTACGAGAACCGCGTGCGGCTGATCCCGCTGCAACAGCGCTATCGCATGCAGCAGCACATCGGCATGGTCTTTCTCAAATCCAAGGAGCGTGATCCCAACCTGCTCGCATTGGTGGCGGAGTGCAGGATGTATGCGAACCGGCTGCTGGAACCGCATTCGACCTGAACGCAACGCACCTCAAGCGCACAGCGGCGCCTGAGGTGTGCCCCGACTATCCCAACAGCCCGCGCATGATCACGAACAGCAGCGACGGCCCCAGCAGGCAACCCAGCGCGGTGTAGAACGCCGCAGTCAGACAGCCATAAGGCACCAGCTTCGGATCGGTGGCCGCAAGCCCGCCCGCCACACCGCTCGACGTGCCCATCAACCCGCCGAAGATGACTGCGCTGCGCGGGTTGTTCAAGCCAATGAACGGTGCCACGAAGGGCGTCGCGATCATCACCAGAATCGCCTTGATCAATCCCGCTGCAATGGACAGCGCCATGACTTCGGAGCTGGCTCCAATCGCCGCGCCGGTAACAGGACCGACGATATAGGTCACGGCCCCTGCGCCAATGGTCGTCAGGCTGACCGCATCGGTGTAACCGAACGCAGTGGCAACCGCGACACCGGCGATGAACGACGTGCCGATGCCGACAAACAGCGAAAGCACGCCCACGTACCCCGCACGCTTGAGCTCATTGACGTTGACGCCGAATGCCGTGGCGACAATCGCAAAATCCCGCAGCATCGCGCCGCCCAGCAAACCGATGCCAGAGAGCAGCGGTAGATCGACGACGCCCTTCTGCCCGCCGGTCATTGCGCCGCCGATGTACGACAGCACCAGCCCCAGCAGGATGGCGATGGCCGAACCGTGCAGGCGACCTTTGGTGAAGGTGTCGGAAAGCCAATAGGAGAACCACATCGTGATGCCGATCACCGCAAAGCCGCTGATCAGCCCGTAACTGGTGATGACTTTAATCATGGACTCGTACATGGCCCTTACCCCGCCGTCTTGGTGGGAGCGGCAGGCACTTCAGTCTGGCCTTTGCCCATGCGTGTCAGCACCGGAACCATCGCGAAGGCCACCACCACGGCCAGCGTACCCGCGAGGATCGCCATTGGGCCGCCCTTGAGCGCGCCATAGACATTCTGCTGCGCAGCCATTGCGACCACGATCGGGATGTAGATCGCGCTCCAGAACTCGACGCCCTGTTCGGTCTTGCCCTTGAACAGGCCGCGTTTGCTCAGATAACTGCCGAGCCCGATCAGCAGCAACATGGCGATACCGACACCGCCGACATTGGCAGGCACGCCGATCAATTTGCCGAGCACTTCACCGATAAAAATACCCACCAAGGTACAAAACGCCAAAAACGCCACACCGTAGATAATCATTGTTGTTATTCCTCTGTTTGCATTGCTGAAGTTGTTGTTTTTGTCCTTCGTAGCAGCTGCACGGCGTCTCTATCAGGTGCGGGCACCCTCCTCTCGCGATAGCGCGATCAGGCTGTCCAGACGTGCGGCCTGAAAGGCCACCGCCGTCCCCTGGTCGAACACCCGGCGCGCCAGTCCGGTCAGCACGGCACCGGGCGGCAATTCGATCTGCAGGCGCACGCCCCGCTCGTAGGCGGTTTCCACGGTGCTGCGCCAATCCACAACCCGGCACATGTTGAAGGCCAGATCATCACGCAGCCTTTCAACGTCCATCACGGGGCGCGCGGTGCTGCCGCTGAGGTAGCGCACGCTCGGTTTGCTGATTTCAACCCTGGCGAACGCATCGGCCAGCGTCTGCGCAGGCTTCTCAAGCAGCGAGCAATGCGACGGCACGCTGACCGCCAGACGCTTGATGGCGGCCGCACCTGCAGCCTTGGCGAGTTGGCCAACCTGACGCATCGCTTCGGCGCTGCCAGCGATGACGAGCTGATTGTCAGCATTGATATTGGCGAGAAACACCGGCGTCCCGGCCTGATGAACCTGGGCGATCATCGCCTCGACCTGCGCCTGATCCAGGCCGAGAACCGCTGTCATGCCGTAGCCTTCGGGATAGGCGCTTTGCATCAGTTCGCCGCGCAGCGCCACCAGACGCACGGCATCGTCGAACGCCAGCGCACCGGCAATCACGGCGGCCGGATAGGCCCCGATGGACAATCCGGCCACGTAATCAGGTGTGCATTCCCGGGCCTGTAACAGCCGGGCACAGGCCACGCCCGCGATCAGCAGACATAACTGAACGGCCCGGGTCGATTGCAGCGCCTGAGAGGTGTCCAGCGCCATGACGTCTTCACCCAGCGCGGTCGAAGCGCCCTGCAGACAGTCGCGAACCACGGGATCGTCCGGCAACTGATGCAGCATGTTCGCCTGCTGCGCACCCTGGCCTGGAAACACCCAAAAGCTGCTCATGCACACACCTCGGCCAGTTGCCATGGATCGGCAACCAGCCGGGCACCGCTGGCACTCTTGAGCAGCACTCGACCCGACGGCCGCGCCCACTCGCGCAGCGCCACGGCACCCTGTTCGAGTTGCAACTGGACGTCGATCCGGCAGACGGCCGTTTCCAGCGCCTCGACCAGTTCGGCCGCCCAGCAGCGCTCCACAGGCTGCGGCGTGCGCAGGATCAGATCCAGATCGCTGCCCTGATGCAGCGCCGAAAAACCGCTCGCCAGTTCGAACCCGGCACTGCCGCCGACACCCCAACTCAATTCCAGCGAATCCATGACCGGACGGATCAGACGCAAGGCGCGCAGCGCAGGCCAGTCGTGCAGGCAACCGTCGACCACATCCACCAGTTGCTCCGGGCTGACCCGACGGGAAATGTCCGCGCTCGCCATGATCGCCGCGTAACGCTGCTCACGAGCATGACCACGCAGCCCCACCGCAACCTGCCCCGCCGCCACGACCTGACGGCGCACCACCACCGGCCGACCGGCCAGTACGGCTTCGACGGCCCACTCAGGCGCGTCTTCAGGCAAGGCGGAAAGCGGCATGCCCCACAACAAGTCGTGAGGCAGCACGGCCGATGACAAATGCCTCACCACTGCGCTCGCAGCAGTTGGCGCACATGAGCCGATGCCGCCCGGTTGCTCGCGCCCAGGCGACTGCTCAGATCAGTGCCACTGGCTTTCACGTCCTTGATTGCACTGCCAAGCACGTTACGCACCTGGGCAAGATCCTCCGCGCCCGGCTGTTCGATCTGGCTGACCGACAGGGTTTCCCACAGCAGACCCAGGCTGGCGTAGTTGTCGATGTCGTACGCCATCGGTGGAATGGTCGAGGCGAGTTTTTCCAGCTCTTCGACGCTGCGCAGGGTGACGCGAGCCGCCGACGCCTTGCCCATCGCATGCACCATGACGCCCGGATCACGCAGGGCGATCAGTCGATTGGCCTGATAACCGTGAGCCAGAAACGCACCCGACATCGCCTTGCCGACCAGCAGCCCGATCACCGGATGCCCGGCCAGCCGGGCCCGTGCATAGCTGTCCACAGCACCCGCCAGCGCCTGATGAATGCCCAGCGCTTCTTCGCGCCGGCCATAGGCCTGACTTGGCACATCGACGATGGCGATCAACGCACGCTTGTCAGGCCGCTCACGATCCAGCTCGATTGCCTCGTCCACCGCCTTGGCCAGGCCCCAGCCTTCCAGCAGACCGACCTCGCCCTGACGCGCCCGAGGAAAGCGGTTATCCGGATCGGCTACTACTGCCAGAAAACGCACCGGCTGATCGCCCAGTGTGCCGTCGGCCACCTTGAGCGACGCAGGCAAATCGCTGACCGGCGTTGCGCCTGCGCTCAATGCGTTGAACCAGTTCAAACCCCGCTGTTGAGTACTCATGATCGGGCTCCTTGAAAGAGAGTGCGGACGGTCTGCGGGTCGATCTGCGACGCAGCGTCCAGATTCGCCAGACGCTCCAGAAACACTGCGTGCTGACCACTGCGGTGCTGCCCAGGCACGCCCTGCCTGAGCCAGTCGCCGACCTGTTGTTTGATCGCTGCCACGTCATCGGCGGCAAAACCGTCCACCAGGTCGCTGGCAAAGCGCTGCTCGCCACCGGTCAGGCTCCAGATGAAGGGCCGGTCTCGGGAGTCATACTCTTCGATGCCCGCTTCCTGTTCGATCACCTGCGGACCGTTCAGGCCGAGACGGGCTTCCTGAGTCACCAGCAGATAGCTGCACAGCCCGGCCGCAATGGACATGCCGCCAAAACAGCCGACGCTGCCTGCCACCACACCGATCACCGGCTGGTACTGACGCAGATCGACCATCGCGGCATGGATCTCGGCAATCGCGGCCAGGCCCAGATTGGCTTCCTGCAAGCGCACGCCGCCGGTTTCCAGCAGCACAATGGCGGCGGTCGGGATGCCGTTGCGGTTGTCCTCGGCAGCGAGCTCAAGCGCGCCGGCCATTTTCGCGCCGCCCACTTCGCCCATGCTGCCGCCCTGAAACGAGCCTTCGATGGCAGCAATCACCACCGGCAGACCGTCGACCGTCCCTTTGGCGACCACCACACCGTCGTCGGCCTGGGGCACCACACCCTGGCGCGCCAGCCACGGCGACATGACCCGGTCGAACGGGTCGATCAATTCGCGGAAACTGCCCGCATCCAGCAAGGCGCGGGCGCGCTGGCGGGCGCCGAGTTCGATGAAGCTGTGCTGGTTGAGCAAGCGTGCGGTATCAGTCATGGCCGACCTCCTCGAAACCTTGTTCCATGCGCAGTCGCACCACGCCCGGCGTCGCGCCGAAGTCATGAATATCGATGCTCAGCGCAGGCGGCATCTGGCCGTCGAACATGCGTTCGAACAGATGTTTCCAGCGCAACGAGGCGCCGTTGACCGAGGTCACCACTTCAATCGTCAGCTTGCCCGGCTGTCCGGGTTCCAGCAGCACTTCCAGATCGCCCGAACCGACGCAACCCACCAGCGCACGGCCCTTGGGCGGCTGTCCGGCGGGGAATTCAAAAGACAGGGTTTCCATATCAGGCATTCCTCGGTGCAGGGCTCGATGCAGGGCGCGATGCATAGCCGAGCGCAGGCTCAAGACCATCAATAAACAGGCAGGCCGCCAGCAGGTCGGCTGCGCCACCGGGCGAGGCGTTGAGGGCCAGCAATTGCTTGTCCAGCTCGTGCAGTTCACGACGCCCGGCCAGACTGGCGCTGCCGCCCGCGTCCAGCACGCGTTGCGCGCCCAGTTGCATGGCCTGCAGACCTTCAGGTCCGGCGCGGTACAGCACGCAGGTGTCGGCCAACGTGGTCATGATTGCCAGCAACGCATCCAGACGCGCGTTCTGCTCACCACTGCCCGCCGCACGGCTGCGCTGTAATTGCGGCAGCGCGACATTCGTCACGGCGGGAAAACCCTGTTGCGCCTGTTCGCGAGCGCCCATTGCGCCATAGCGTTGCGCGACGATGCTGCCGTGGCTGTTGCTGGCGACCACCTGGCGATCCTTGATCAGCGCCAGACGCGCAGCGCGCTGGCAAATCGCGGCAGATGTGCAATCGTCGACGTCCAGCGCTGCGGCGGTCACGAGAAGACCCAACGCCCAGATCGCGCCGCGATGGGTGTTCACGCCGCCCGTGGTGTGCAGCATCGCGGCTTCACCTTCGCGCCCCAGTCGACCCAGCTCTTCACGCAACGGCTGCCCGACGGTCCTGAACTGCGCAGCGGCCTCGGCCATCAGCTTGAAGGTCGGCCAGAGCGACAGGGCCGACGCGTGCATCAATCCCAGATGCAGATCGGTGTGTGCGCCGTTGCCACGACGGTCCACCAAGGCAGGTTTGGGCGACAGGTTGGCTTCATCCATCAGCGCATCGACCGCCAGATCAGCCAGATGCTCAGACAGTGATACGGGTTGCGGTGTCTGTTTGAGTGCACTCATCACCAGCTCCTGAATTTGGCAGGCGGGTTATAGAGGCCACCGGACCACTCGACCAGATCGGCGATGCTTTTCGCGGCCAGCAGTTCGCGACTGGCGTCGGTGCGGCGGATGCCGAGGTCTTCGGGCAGGGCGATCAGCCCTTCCCGGCGCATGCGGGCGGTGTCTTTCGGGTTGTGGCGCAGACCAATGGCCGTCACGCCTGCCACAGCGGCAATCATCGCCTGACGCTCTTCCAGACTGCGCGCCTTGTAGAGATAGGCGATGCCCTCTTCAGTCAGCAGGTGGGTCACGTCATCGCCGTAAATCATGATCGGTGCCAGCGGCATGCCGCTCTTGCGGGCCACTTCGACGGCGTCGAGGGTTTCGACGAAAGTCGGTTTGCCGCCTTCCTGAAAGGTTTCGACCATCTGCACCACCAGCTTCTTGCCGCGTTCCAGATAGGCGGCCGGGCCGTCATCGGTCTGCTGGCGCATGTCCAGCCAGGCCGGAGTGGCGTGGCGACGGCCGCGCGGGTCGTGGCCCATGTTCGGCGCACCGCCGAAACCTGCCAGACGGCCTCGGGTCACGGTCGAGGAGTGCCCGTCGCCATCGACCTGCAGGGTCGCGCCGATGAACAGGTCCACCGCGTACTGGCCTGCCAGCTGACACAGCTGCCGATTGGAACGCAGCGAACCGTCGCGCCCGGTAAAAAACACGTCAGGGCGCGCAGCGATGTAGTTTTCCATGCCCAGCTCGGTGCCGAAGCAGTGCACGCTCTCGACCCAGCCGCTTTCAATGGCAGGGATCAGGGTCGGGTGCGGGTTGAGCGTCCAGTTGCGGCAGATCTTGCCTTTCAGCCCCAGCGATTCGCCGTAGGTCGGCAGGATCAGCTCGATGGCCGCAGTATTGAAACCAATGCCATGGTTCAGCGACTGGACGTTGTGCTTCTCGTAGATGCCACGGATGGCCATCATCGCCATCAGCACATGCACCGGCTTGATGTGGCGTGGGTCACGGGTGAACAGCGGTTCGATGTAGAAAGGCTTGTCGGCCACAACCACGAAGTCGACCCAGGAAGCGGGAATGTCCACCCGCGGCAGGTCAGTCACATCATCGACCAGTTGATTGACCTGCACGATGACAATGCCGTCGCTGAAGGCGGCCGGTTCAATAAGCGCGGGGGTGTCTTCGGTACTCGGTCCGGTGTAAATGTTGCCCGCCTTGTCGGCCATGAAGCCTGCGGCCAGCACCACGTTGGGGATCAGGTCGACCACCAGCCGCGAATACAGCTCGATATACGTGTGAATCGCGCCGATTTCCAGCAGGCCGTCTTCAAGCAACTGGCTGATGCGCAGGCTTTGCGTACCGGCGAAGGAGAAATCCAGCTTGCGGGCAATGCCCTGTTCGAACAGGTCCAGATGCTCGGACCGCCCGACGCTCGGCATGATCATGTGCAGGTCGTGCACCTTGGCAGAATCGACCTTTGCGAGTGCGCGGGACAGAAAGTCGGCCTGTTTCTGGTTATTGCCCTCGAGCACCACGCGATCACCGGACACCAGCAGGGCCTCCAGCGCCGCGACGATCTTGTCGGTCGGCAGCACCACGCCATCGGCCAGGGCCCGCACCTGTTCGAGCCGCCGCTGCTTCTCGGTGCGGCGGCGCGTCCAACGCGCGTCGGGGGAAGTTGTTGTTGTCATGATCGCTCCACGATTTCGCTGTCGTGGTTCACCTTAGGAGCGGGAAGGTCCAGGCATCAATCAAGCAGACCACACAATCATTACGCCTGGAGTAACGATTGCCTATCAAAGGCTGCGCTTCGCAACATTTTCCAACCCCTGGATGACTTTCCTGTAGGAACGGTCCTTAACGGCTGATTCAGCCCTCCGGGCAGGTGTTTTGCGCCTAGCATTCGGCGTTCCACACTCCAAAGGAAGCAGCTCTATGCCATTCATAGTCAGGGAAGGTGATACGACCACCAGCGGCGGTCTTGTGTCGAACACCTCGTCACGCATGATTCTGGACGATCAACGGGTGGCACTCATGGGCGACCCGGTATGGTGCCCGGCGTGCGGCAGCGCAGGCTACATCGCCCAGGGCAATCCGACCTATGTCGATGGATTTGTGGCGGCTGCCACGCATGGCCACGAAGTGCGATGCGGTTGCCCGCCGGGCAGCAACCGCCTGATCGCTTCTCAGAACACATTCCAGGCCGACATGGATGCTGCCATCGACATTCCCGAGGACATGATCACCGAAGCGCGCCGGCGCGCCGACGCCCTGACACGGGAAATCAAGGATGTGCGTTGGTTTCCAGCAAGTGATGCAGGTCGACGAACTGCCTTGTCAGCTTGTGCCGCGGATCGAGATGGACCAGAGGCAGACAGGCCTCGTGAGACTCGCGCATCTTCACTGATGCATTGAGGTAGACCGGCAATACCGGGAGGCCTTCGGCAACCAGTTCATCGAGCATCTGCTGCGGCAGGCTCGCCCGAGGCTGGAACTGGTTGACGATGATGCCTTCCACTTGCAGGTTCTCGTTGTGGTCTTCCTTCAATTCCTCGATTTCCCGCAGCAGACCATAAAGCGCCTGTCGGGAAAAACTGTCGCAATCAAAAGGAATGAGGACGCGATCTGCCGCAATCAACGCCGACACCGCATAGAAATTAAGCGCTGGAGGCGTATCCAGGTAGATGCGTTCGTAGTCTTCGCCCAACTCATCCAGCAGTTTGCGAAGCTTGTTGATCTTGTGCTTGGCCTCAAGCTTTGGCTGCAGATCGGCAAGTTCTGCCGTGGCGGTTACGACATGCAGGTTATCGAACGGCGTCTCGTAGATGTCGACATGGTTCTTCTTGCCGAACGGCGCGGAAGACAGCGTCTGCTTGAAGAACTCGGCAATCCCCATCGGGATATCGTGGCCTGTGAGGCCGGTGAGGTAATGGGTGGAGTTGGCCTGGGCATCGAGGTCGATCAACAGGGTCCGATAGCCTTCATTGGCGCTGACTGCAGCCAGATTGCAGGCAATGCTCGATTTGCCGACTCCCCCCTTCTGATTGAATACCACACGGCGCATGCTTTGAATTCCTCGAGAGATTAAGAAACGACGTGACTGACCGATAAAGGCTGTACGCGTGGTCGAGTCTAGGCAATGCATACGACAACGGCGACCTTATCGGCAACCCTGTCGCAAAATACGACACATTTATGTCAGTTCAATGACTATCTGGATTGAGCGTCAATCATGCGTACGCATGAGTTACCTGAATGAGAATGAATGCTGTGTAAACCCTTTACTTGTAACAAATTTGCTAGTCGCGATTCCCACAAGGATAATGCGCGCATTCATTGAACTTACCGCCCAGACTGATGCCGTCCTGGTATCGAAGTAGCGAGAAACATGCCCGCAGGGGCGGGAAGAGAAGTTTTGATCACCTTCAACATTGCACGATGGCGCGCCTGGGCACCTGGCCTGGCGAGCGCAGACGAGTGGGAGCAATGGAGCCGCACCCCTACACGGTTGCAGGACAGCAACGAAGCACCGGATGTGTCTTTTCTGCCTGCGATGCAGCGCCGACGACTGGGCCGCATGGCGCGCATGGCATTCGCGGTCGGCTGGCCACTCAGCGACGGCCACGAGCGCATGCCGCTGGTATTCGTGTCCCGTCACGGCGAAACGCCCCGCACGTTCGACATCCTTCGCGATCTGGCCGCTGACGAGCCCATGTCGCCGACCCAGTTCAGCCTGTCGGTGCATAACGCCGTGATCGGTCTGTGGTCGATCCTGCGCGGTGAAACCAGCGAAATGACCGCGCTGGCGGCCGCCGGCGACGGACTTGAATACGGGGCATTCGAAGCTGCGGCCCTGCTGGCCGAGGGCGCACCGGCCGTGCTGCTGGTGGTAACCGAAGAACAGCCTCCGCACGCCTATGCCCGATGGATCGACGACGTGCCCTTCCCGTATGCCGTCGGCCTGCTGCTGACGCCGGGTAACGAGTGGCAATTGTCCCTGAATATCGACACGCAAGGCGCGCAACGCACGCAGTGGCCCCATGCCCTGAATCTGTTGCAAGCCCTGCACACCGACCAGTCCTCATGCCTGCATCCGTGGAACAACCGATTATGGAAGTGGCAACGCAACCATTGAAGAAAGGCCGGGACGCCTATTACTGGCGTCTGCTGGCCACCGGTTTCAGCTTTGCCCTCTTCGGGATAAGCGGGCTGTGTCTGCGCGTGTTCGTGTTTCCGGTCCTGAGTTGCTTTCCGGGGAGCGTCGCAGACCATCAGCGACGTGCCCGCCGGACCATCAGTCGGCTTTTCTGGCGGTTCATCAGGATCATGGCGCGTCTGGGCGTGCTGACCTATGAGGTCAAAGGCACCGAAAAGCTGGGGCGTCCCGGCCAGATGATCATTGCCAACCACCCGTCGCTGATTGATGTGGTGTTCCTGATCGGGCTGGTGCGGGACGCCAACTGCGTGGTCAAGCGCAGCCTGTGGGAGAACCCGTTCACGCGCGGGCCGGTGCGCTCCACGGGCTACATCAGCAACGACGGCAGCCTGGACATGCTCGATGCCGCTGTGGAACGCCTGCAAGGCGGCCAGACCCTGATCATCTTTCCCGAAGGCACGCGCACACAGCCCGACCAGCCGCCAGCCTTTCACCGTGGCGCCGCCGCCATTGCCCTGCGCGGCGCCAGCATGATCACGCCGGTGACTATCAAGGTCAGCCCGACCACCCTGACCAAGGCCGAGCCCTGGTACCGAATTCCGCATCGCCGTGTGCATTTCACCCTGCATGTGGGCGCCGATATAGACCCGACAGCCTTCAGCGTACTGGGCCCGCCGCCTTTGGCGTCCCGCAGGCTCAACGACTACCTGCATGACTACTTCATCAAGGAACTCGCCACAGATGAGCGATCTACACCTGGACATTAAAGTGCTGATCATCGACGCCCTGGGCCTCGAAGACATCACCCCGCAAGACATCGGCAATGACCAGACGCTCTTCGGCGAGGGCCTTGGACTGGATTCGGTCGACGCACTGGAGCTGGGCCTGGCCATCCAGAAGCGCTATGGCATCAAAATCGATGCCGACGCCAAGGACACCCGCAACCATTTCGCCAACGTCGACAGCCTTGTGGCGTTCGTCAGCGCCAGACAGCCGGTCTGAGGATTGAACATGCAAACCCGTGAAGACATCTTCCAAACCCTGCGCACGGCCATGGTCGAACTGTTCGAACTGGAACCTGAAAGGGTCGTCCCCGAGGCGAACCTCTATCAGGACCTGGAAATCGACAGCATCGACGCTGTTGACCTGATCGACCACATCAAGCGCAAGACCGGCAAAAAAATCGCGGCGGAAGAGTTCAAGTCCGTCAGAACCGTCAACGATGTGGTCGAGGCCGTCTACCGACTGGTCAGCACCGCCGAATGAAACGGCTGGTCGGTCTGATCCTGGTGCTGGCCGGTGTGCTGTACCCGTTCGCCGTCTATTGGGGAACCGAGCACTTCGCGCCCTGGCAATTCGCCCTGCTGCTGGGAAGCCTGTGGCTGGCGCGCATCGTCACCGGTGAGCGCAGGCCGGGCAGTCTGGCGATGGCGCTGGTGGCGCTGGGGTTCTGCGTGGTGCTCGGTCTGCTCGACAGCCATGTGATGCTGCGCTGGTACCCGGTGCTGGTCAGCCTGTTCATGCTGGGCCTGTTCGGTTCGAGCCTGATCTACGGCCCGCCAATCGTCGAACGCATGGCGCGTATCAACCGGCCTGAACTCTCTGAATCCGGTATTCGCTACACCCGGCGGGTCACTCAGGTGTGGTGTGTGTTCTTTCTGGGCAACGGCCTTGCTGCGGCGGCGCTGACGCTGTGGGCACCGCTGTCATGGTGGACGCTCTACACCGGCCTTGTTTCCTATGGACTGATGGGCCTGCTGTTCGCAGGCGAACTGATCGTCCGCCTGCGCGTCATGGGCGGCCCATGAAATGGATTGCATGAACTGGCTGAATCTTGAAAACCTGCTGCTCGACACCGCCACGGATCGACTGCTGACCACCCCTCCAGCGCTGACGCTCGCCCAATGGCGCGCGCAGGCATTGAGCGTTGCGGGCGGGCTTCAAGCCCGTGGCGTCCGGCAAGTGGCCGTGCACCTTGAAGATGCCGCCGAACTGGGCATCGCATTGTTCGGTGCCTGGCGCGCCGGGGTGAGCGTGCTGCTGCCTGCCGATCTGCAGGGCCAGACCCGCGAACGCTGGGCCGGTCAGGTCGATCTCTGGATCACCGACCAGCCAAGCGATACAGCGCTGAGTGACTTGCTCGGATCACCTCCGCCACCCGCAGCGCTTGATCTGGACCAGTGCCGCCTGAGCCTGTGCACCTCAGGCTCCAGTGGCGAGCCGAAGCTGATCGAGAAACGTCTGCGCCAACTGGCCAATGAAGTCACCGCTCTGGAGCAGCTCTGGGGCGCGGACTTGGGCCAGTCCTGCATGGTGGGCAGCGTGGCGACCCAGCACATCTACGGCCTGCTGTTCCGGTTGTTGTGGCCGCTGTGCGCGGGGCGTTCATTCGTGCGTCGTCAGTTGCCCTTCTCCGAAGACGTGCAGCGCGCCAGCCTCGAAAACGCGCCGTTCGCCTGGGTCGCCAGCCCGGCCCTGCTCAAGCGCATGGGCGACAACCTCGACTGGCCCCGCCTGAGCGGCGTAAGCCGGGTGTTCTCCTCGGGTGGTGTACTGCCGGGCGAAGCAGCGCAAAGCCTGCATGAGCGACTGGGGCAATGGCCGACGGAAATCTTCGGCAGCTCGGAAACCGGCGGCATTGCGTGGCGTCAGGGCGAACAGCGCTGGCAGCCCTTCGAAGGCGTTGAGCTGACTCGCGACGACGACGGCGCCTTGTGCGTCCGTTCGCCGTACCTGCCTGTTGGCCATGTCGAACACACGGCCGACGCTGTACACATCGACACCGACGGCCGTTTCGAACTGCTGGGCAGGCTGGACCGCATCGTCAAACTTGAGGAAAAACGTATCTCGCTGCCCCTGATCGAACAGGCGCTCGTCACCCATGAGTGGGTCCGCGAGGCGCGTCTGGGCGTGGTTCAGGAGAACCGTGCCTCACTCGGTGCGCTGGTCGTGCTGAGCGACAGTGGCCTGCTCGCACTCCGGACACAAGGCCGTCGTGCGCTGACCGAAGCGCTGCGCCAGCACCTGCGTCCGCATTGCGAAGCCCTGGCGCTGCCTCGTCGCTGGCGGCTGGTGCGGCAGATGCCGCTCAACGCTCAGGACAAACTGCCGCAGGCCGACGTTGAAGCAATGCTGATGGCCGAGCGCCCGAAACTTCCGGAGCTGCTGGATCAGAAAACCGTCGAAGACGAGTTGCAACTGAATCTGGTCGTTCCTCCCGATCTCGCGTACTTCAGCGGCCACTTTCCCAAGGCTCCCGTCCTGCCAGGCGTGGTGCAGGTGGAATGGGCCATGAAACTGAGCCAAAGCCTGCTGGACCTGCCTCCGCGCTTTGCGGGGCTGGAAGTGCTGAAGTTTCAGCAACTGGTGCGCCCAGGCGACTGGCTCACCCTGAACCTGCGCTTCGATGAGCAGCGCTCGAAACTGCATTTCGCCTTTCGCAACAGCGAAGGCGCGCCCTGCTCCAGTGGCCGGATCGTGCTGGAGGCTGCGCATGCATAAGCCCTGCGCCATCATTCCGGTGTTCGATCACGAGCTGGCCGTGCCCGACGTGGTCAGCGCCGTTCGTCAAGCCGGGCTGCCCTGCGTGCTGGTGGACGACGCCAGCAGCCCGGCCTGCGCGACGGTGTTACAGCAGCTTGCACAGGCCGAGCAGGTCTATCTGGTGCGCCTGCCGATCAATCAGGGCAAGGGCGGCGCCGTGATGGCCGGCTTTCGTGAAGCCGCACGGCTGGGTTTCAGCCATGCCTTGCAGGTCGATGCCGACGGTCAGCATGACCTGACGGATATTCCGCTGTTTCTGCAGCAGTCACGCGAGCACCCCGACGCGCTGATCTGCGGTTATCCACAGTACGACGAGAGTGTTCCCAAAGGACGCCTGTATGCGCGTTACCTGACCCACGTGTGGGTCTGGATCAACACCCTGTCGCTGCAGATTCGCGACTCGATGTGCGGCTTCAGGCTCTACCCGATGGCACCGGTCCTGAAGCTGATCGACAGCGCACAGATCGGCAGACGCATGGACTTCGATTCGGAAATCCTCGTACGCCTGTCATGGCGCAGGCAGCCCATGCGCTGGCTGCCGACCCGCGTTCATTACCCGCAGGACGGTCTGTCGCACTTCCGTCTGTTCCACGACAATGCGCTGATCTCGAAAATGCACGCCAAACTGTTCTTCGGCATGCTGGTCCGCCTGCCGGTCATTCTCTGGCAACGGTGGCGGGCATGAGCGTAAAACCCACATCGAAGCAGCATTGGGCCAACCATGAGGAGCGCGGCAGTTTTCTGCTGATGAAGCTCACCGCGTGGGGCGTCAAACTGCTCGGGCGTCGCCCGCTGACTCCGGTGCTGTATGGCATCGTGTTGTATTTCTTCCTGTTCGGCCGCCGCGCCCGGCACAGCATCCACGAGTATCAAGAGCGCCTGTCGCAGTGGAGCAACCGGCCCGAACTGCGCCCGACGCAACGCCGGGTGTTCGGCCAGTTCATGGCCTTCGCCGACGCGCTGCTCGACAAACTCGACGTGTGGAACGGCAGGCTCGGCATCGACCAGATCGAGATCATTGACCCAGCGCATCTGCGGCAGAACCTGCGCGGCTCGCGTGGCCAACTACTGGTCGGCGCGCACCTGGGCAACCTCGAAGTGTGTCGCGCCCTCGCCGAACTGGGCGAGAAGGTCACCATGAACGTATTGGTGCACACCAAGCACGCCGAACGTTTCAACCGTCTGCTGGGCGAAGCCGGGGCGACCAACCTGCGGCTGATCCAGGTCAGCGAGCTGGATCCGGCCATCATGCTGCAACTGAACCAGCGCATCGAAGAAGGTGAATGGCTGGCCATCGCTGGTGATCGTGTGCCGTTGCATGGCGGACGCAACGTGCGTGTCGATTTTCTCGGCCAGCCCGCCGCCTTCCCGCAAGGCCCTTGGCTGCTGGGCGGGCTGCTCAAATGCCCGGTCAACCTGTTCTTCTGCCTCAAGGGTCCGACCGGCTATCGCGTGATTCTCGAACCTTTTGCCGACACCATCGAATGGCGCCGCAGCGACCGCCCGCAGGTCATCGAACACTGGGCCACACGCTATGCCGAACGCCTCGGCCACTATTGCCTTGAAGCGCCACAGCAGTGGTTCAATTTCTACCCATTCTGGAAGTCCGATGACGAACCACGCTCCTGACACCATCACCTTCGGCGAACGGGCGCTGCGCATTGAAGACGTGCTGATGCTGGCCAACCGCCAGGCGCCCACCGTTTTGCAGAGCGATGAAGCGTTCCGCGAGCGCATTGCCAAAGGCGCACGGTTTCTGGATTCGCTGCTGGACAAGGAAGGCGTGATCTACGGCGTCACCACCGGCTATGGCGATTCTTGCGTTGTTGCCGTGCCGCTGGAACACGTCGAAGCGCTGCCACGTCACCTGTACACCTTTCATGGCTGCGGTCTGGGCAAGCTGCTCGACGCACAGGCGACCCGCGCCGTGCTCGCGGCGCGGCTGCAGTCGCTGTGTCAGGGCGTGTCCGGGGTGCGTGTCGAACTGCTGGAGCGCCTGCAGGCGTTCATCGATCAGGACGTGTTACCGCTGATCCCGGAAGAAGGCTCGGTCGGTGCCAGCGGTGATCTGACGCCGTTGTCCTATGTTGCCGCCACGCTCTCGGGCGAGCGCGAAGTCATGTTCCGTGGCGAACGCCGAGCGGCCAGCGACGTGCACCGCGAACTGGGCTGGACGCCGCTGGTGCTGCGGCCCAAGGAAGCGCTTGCCTTGATGAACGGTACGGCGGTG
This sequence comes from Pseudomonas sp. fls2-241-TYG-175, assembly GCF_030209155.1. NCBI lineage: Bacteria > Pseudomonadati > Pseudomonadota > Gammaproteobacteria > Pseudomonadales > Pseudomonadaceae > Pseudomonas > Pseudomonas sp. fls2-241-TYG-175. The sequence continues at coordinate 106,301 of NZ_JARVSO010000014.1, forward strand.
ATGACCGGACTGGCCTGCCTCGCATTTGCGCGGGCCGATTATCTGCTGCAACTGGCGACCCGCATCACGGCAATGAACGTGGTGGCCCTGCAAGGCAACCCGGAGCACTTCGACGAGCGCCTGTTCGCCGCCAAGCCGCACCCGGGTCAGACCCAGGTCGCCGCATGGCTGCGCCAGGACCTGGCAATCGATGCACCGACCGCGCCGCTGCATCGCCTGCAGGATCGCTACTCATTGCGTTGCGCGCCCCATGTGCTGGGCGTGCTGGCCGACAGCCTGAACTGGTTGCGTTCGTTCATCGAGATCGAACTCAACAGCGCCAACGACAACCCGATCATCGACGCCGAAGCCGAACGCGTGCTGCACGGCGGGCACTTCTACGGCGGCCATATCGCCTTCGCCATGGACAGCCTGAAAACGCTGGTCGCCAACGTTGCCGACCTGCTGGACCGGCAACTGGCCCTGCTCGTAGACGAGCGCTACAGCCATGGCCTGCCGAGCAACCTGTCGGGCGCCAGCGCCGAGCGCGCAATGCTCAACCACGGGTTCAAGGCTGTGCAGATCGGCGCCAGCGCCTGGACCGCAGAAGCATTGAAAAACACGATGCCGGCCAGCGTGTTTTCGCGCTCCACCGAGTGCCACAATCAGGACAAGGTCAGCATGGGCACCATCGCCGCCCGCGACGCGATCCGGGTGCTGGAGCTGACCGAGCAGGTCGCCGCCGCCACGCTGATCGCCGCCAACCAGGGCGTCTGGCTGCGCGGCAAGTCCGCCGATGCACGCCCGCTGCCACCCGCGCTGGCCGCCATGCACGAACAACTGAGTCAGGACTTCGCCCCCGTCATCGAAGACCGGGCGCTGGAGGCGGAGCTGCGCCTGTGCCTGAAACACATCGCCAACCGACACTGGAGGCTGCATGCGCAGTAAGGGATTTCTGCAGGTCGACACCGAAATCGTCGTGCCGTTTTTTGACGTCGATATGATGAACATCGTCTGGCACGGGCATTACGTCAAATACCTGGAAGTGGCGCGTTGCGCGCTGCTCGACCACATCGGCCACAACTACATGCAGATGCTCGAATCCGGGTATGGTTGGCCGGTGATCGACGTCCAACTGCGTTACGTGCGCAGCGCCGTGTTCGGCCAGAAGCTGAACGTGCGTGCCGATCTGGTGGAATGGGAGAACCGGCTGAAGATCAACTACCTGATCACCGACGCGGTTACCGGCGAACGCCTGACCCGCGCCAGCACCGTTCAGGTCGCCGTCGACAGCCAGACTCACGAAATGCAACTGGCCTCGCCCAGGGTCTTCATCGATGCCGTAGAGAGAGCCTTGCCATGAGCCGTCCGCTTCGAGCGTTATGCGTATTGGGCCTGCTGTGCCTGTCGTCGCTGGCACACGCCTTCGACCTGCAACAGCTGAGCGATCAACTGGCCAGGCCTGCCGTGGTGCAAGGGCGTTTCATTCAGGAAAAACACCTGCGCGCCCTGCCGCAGCCGCTGATCAGCAAGGGCCGTTTCGTGCTGGCCAAGGACGCCGGGCTGCTGTGGCTGCTGGAAACCCCGCTGAAACAGGATTACCGCATCAACGCCAACGGCATTGCGCGCCGTGAAGCCGAAGGCAGCGCCAGCGTCTGGAAGCCGGTGCCCAACAAGAACGCCGGAGCCGAACAGAACCGTCTGTTCCTCGCCGTGCTGCAAGGTGACAGCAGCGGCCTGCAACGGGATTTCGAACTGCAACTCCAAGGCGACGCCAACGCCTGGCACCTGACGCTGACACCCCGCTCGCTGTTGCTGCAGCAGGTGTTCACGCAGATCAATATCAACGGCGGCGAACTGGTGCAACGCATCGAACTGCTGGAAACCCAGGGCGACAGCACGGTCCTGAAGATGATCGACAGCACCAGAGCCGCCGCGCTGACCGACGCGCAGCGCAATGACTTTGCGAACTGAGCGCCTGCTGCCACGCCTGTTCCTGATGATTCTGGCGGGCGTGCTGGCGCTGGCCGCCTGGCAATGGCGCGACCACTCGCCGCTGTCGGCCAACCTCATGGAGCTGGTGCCGGGCACTGACAACGACGCGCTGGTCAGCACGGCCGAGAAGCGCATTCAGGAACCGCTCAATCGCGAAATGCTGGTGCTGGTCGGTCATGCGGACCGTCAGCAAGCCATCACCCTCGCCCGCACACTGGCCGAGCAATGGCAGGCCAGCGGGCTGTTCGAAAAAGTACAGTGGACACTGCAGGCCGATCTGCCTGCCCTGCGCAGCCAACTGCTGCAAGGGCGAATCGCGATGCTGCCGGCGGCGGATCGGGCGCAACTGATCGACGACCCGCAGGGCTTTATCGATCAGCGGGTGCAAACCCTGTTCGACCCTTTTGCGGGCTTCAGCCTCGTGCCCAGCCAGGACGACTGGCTGGGCCTGACCGGGCGCATCCAGAACGGCCTGCCCCGCCAGGGATCGGTCGAACCGGATCTGGCCAGCGGCGCACTGATCGCCTCGGCAGACGGTAAAAGCTGGGTATTGCTGCGTACACGTACCGGCAACGATGCCTTCGACATGCACCTGCCCGGCCAGGTCGCGGACCTGCTCGCCACTGCCCGCCAGCAGGCGAGTCAGGCGGGAGGCCAACTGTTGGCGGCCAGCGGCTTGCTGTACGCAGCGGATGGCCAGAAACAGGCCAGCCGGGAAATCACCTGGGTCGGCGGCGGCGCAACCATCGGTATCCTGTTGCTGCTGTTGCTGGCGTTCAGAAGGTGGAGCGTGCTGCTGGCGTTTGTACCCGTCATCGTCGGCATGCTGTTTGGTGCGGTCGCCTGCGTAGCGATATTTGGCAGCATGCACGTCATGACGCTGGTGCTGGGCTCGAGCCTGATCGGCGTGGCAGTCGATTACCCGCTGCACTATCTGTCCAAAAGCTGGAGCCTCAAGCCCTGGCGTAGCTGGCCTGCCTTGCGCCTGACGTTGCCGGGGCTGAGCCTGAGCCTTGTCACCAGTTGCATCGGTTATCTGGCGCTGGCCTGGACGCCGTTCCCGGCGCTGACCCAGATTGCCGTGTTCTCGGCCGCCGGTCTCATCGGCGCATACCTGACAGCGGTATGCCTGTTGCCCGCGCTGCTCGGCAGGATCGAGATTCATCCCGCACAGTGGCCACTCAAGCTGGCGCAACAGATGCTCGATTGCCGCGCCGCCTTGCTGCAACGCGTCAGCACACCGATTCTGCTGGTGTTGCTGCTGGCTTTCTGCAGCGGCGGCCTGTGGCACCTGACCACCAAGAATGACATCCGTCAGTGGGTCGCGGCACCGCAGTCGTTGACCGACGAAGCCCAGGCCATCGCACGCATCACCGGATATCAGCCCACCAGTCAGTTCTTTCTGGTGCGCGGCAAGGATCAGCAGGAGTTGCTGGACCGCCAGACCGCGCTCACCCAGCGTCTCGATCAACTGGTGAACATGGACAAGCTGCAAGGCTACATGGCGATCAACCAGTTGCTGGACTCGCCTGCCGAACAACAGGCAACCCGCGCCGCCCTGGCGAAATTGCCGCAATACTGGCAGCCACTGGTGCAACTCGGTGTGCCTGAGGCGGCCTTGAAAGCCGAGCTCGCTCAACTGCTGGCACTGCCGACGCAAGACATCGATCTGGCGCTGCAAGGTCCGCTCGCCGAACCCTGGCGCACGCTCTGGCTGGGGACGAAGGAAGAAGGCGTGGCGACCATCGTGAGCCTGCGCGGCCTGAACAGCACGGCGTTGCTGCGCATGCAGGCGGGCGGGCTGGACGGCGTGCAACTGGTGGACCGGCTGGGCGAACTCAATCAGGTCTTCGCCAGCACTCAGGTCAGCGCCGCCGAACTGAAACTGGCCTCCTGCGTGTTGATCGTGCTGTTGCTGATCGTACCGTTCGGCTTCAACGGCGCACTGCGCATCGTCGCCCTGCCCCTGCTCGCCGCGTTGTGCAGCCTCGCCAGCCTGGGCTGGCTCGGCCAGCCGTTGACCCTGTTCAGCCTGTTCGGCCTGCTGCTGGTCACGGCAATCAGCGTCGATTACGCCATTCTGATGCGCGAACAGGTCGGCGGCGCTGCGGTGAGCCTGCTGGGCACACTGCTTGCCGCCGTCACCACCTGGCTGTCGTTCGGGCTGCTGGCGATTTCAGGCACCCCGGCGATCAGCAATTTCGGCCTGTCAGTGAGCCTGGGGCTGGCTTTCAGCTTCATGCTCGCGCCCTGGGCCAGCCCGCGCCAAAAGAAATCTGCTGGATCCCCGGAGCCACGCCCATGATGGTTCTGACGTTCTGGATAACGCTCGCGCGACTGCCCTCACGCGCCACTCCTTCAATCGAACCACCGAAAAGGAATACCTGTGCCCATCACTGACAAGGAAATTCGCCAGGTCGTCGTCATCGGTGCCGGTCCGGCCGGTTCGATTGCTGCGGCGCTGCTCAAACGCCAGGGTCACGATGTGCTGATCGTCGAGCGTCAGGTATTCCCGCGCTTCTCCATCGGCGAAAGCCTGCTCTGCCATTGCCTGGATTTCGTTGAAGAGGCTGGCATGCTCGAAGCCGTGCAGGCCGCCGGGTTCCAAAAGAAGAACGGTGCAGCCTTTGCGCGGGGCGAGCAGTACAGCGATTTCGATTTCGGTGACACCTTCACCGACGGCAAGCCGACCACCTTTCAGGTGCAGCGCGCCGAGTTCGACAAGCTGCTGGCCGATCAGGCCGAGTTGCAAGGCGTGGAAATCCGCTATGAGCAGGAAATCATCAGCGCCGATTTCGACGGTCCGCAACCGATCCTGCGCGTAAGACGCGAAGACGGTATCGAATACAGCGTGCAGGCCGACTTCGTGCTCGACGCCAGCGGCTACGGCCGCGTGCTGCCGCGCTTGCTGGACCTCGAAGCGCCGTCCGGGTTTCCGGTGCGCAAGGCCGTGTTCACGCACATCGAAGACCATATCGAGAGCCCGCCTTTCGACCGCCAGAAAATCCTCGTCAGCATTCACCCCGAGCACAGCGACGTGTGGTTCTGGACCATTCCGTTCAGCCAGGGGCGCTGCTCGCTGGGCGTAGTGGCGTCGGCCGAGCGCTTCGAAGGCAAACCCGAAGACCTGGACGCCTGCCTGCGGGCCTTCGTCGCGGAGACCCCGCAGCTGGCCAACGTGCTGAAAAACGCAGTCTGGGACACTCCGGTACGCACCATCGGAGGCTACTCGGCCAACGTCAAAACCCTGCACGGCAAGGGCTTTGCGCTGCTGGGCAACGCGGCCGAGTTCCTCGACCCGGTGTTTTCCTCGGGCGTGACCATCGCGATGCGCTCGGCCAGCATGGCGGCAGGCGTATTGAATCGTCAGTTGCGCGGCGAAGCGGTGGACTGGGAAACCGAGTTCGCCGTCCCGCTCAAGAAAGGCGTCGATACATTCCGCGCTTACGTCGAAGGCTGGTACGACGACACCTTTCAAAACGTCATTTTCTACAAGGGCGGAACGCCTGACATACGCCGCATGATCAGTTCCATTCTGGCCGGTTACGCCTGGGACGAGCGCAACCCGTTTGTCAGCGAACCCAAGCGACGCCTGCGGGTGCTCTCGGAAATCTGCACGAGCGATGATTCATGAACGGACCGTTCCTGAGCGACAGCTACGTCGAAGAAACCCGCTTTGGCCTGTGGTTTCTGCGCAGCAATATCTGGCAATACCGGGTGCTGCGTGTCGCCATCGATGACCTGCGCAGTCTGTTCACGGGTCCGCTGCCTGCCGCGCCGGTGTTGCTGGACGCAGGCTGCGGACAGGGCAAATCGTTCCGGCACCTGAGCAAAGTCTTCAGCCCGGCCAGACTGCTCGGTGTCGATGCCGACCCGGACAGCCTGACGCGCAGCCGCGAAGAGGCTGCCGCGCTGGGGCTCGACGTCGAACTGATCGGCAGCGACTGCGCCGCGCTGCAACTGCCCGATGCCAGCGTCGACCTGCTGTTCTGCCATCAGACCTTTCACCATCTGGTCGAGCAGGAACAGGCGCTGGCCGAGTTCTATCGCGTCCTCAAACCGGGCGGCTATCTGCTGTTCGCCGAATCCACCGAGGCCTATATCGACACCTGGGTGATCCGCTGGTTGTTCCGTCACCCCATGCACGTTCAGAAAAGCGCCGCGCAGTACCTGAAGATGATCCGCCAGCAGGGTTTCGAATTCGAGGCGCGCAATGTCTCCTACCCTTACCTGTGGTGGAGCCGTGCCACGGACTTCGGCCTGCTGGAAGCCTTGAAGCTGCGCAAACCCAAACCTTTCGGGCAGCGCGAGGAAACGCTGGTCAACGTGGTGGCCCGCAAGCCGTTGCGAGGTGATGCAACATGATCCGAGCATTGATTCTTTCGCTGTTGCTGCTCGCAGGTTGCGCCAGCCAGACGCCATTGCCGACCACCGCACCCACGCTGGCGTTGCCAATGCAGTTGCACATCGAGCGCAGGCAGGCGGATCAGCGTCAGGACTGGATGTTGATCATCCAGCGGGAGAACAAGGGCCTGCGCTGGTCGATGATGGACCCGCTGGGCATTCCTCAGGCGCGGCAGTTGCTGATCGAAGGGAAGTGGCAGGCAGACGGCCTGTTGCCGCCCAATCCTGAAGCACGCGAACTGTTCGCCGCGCTGATGTTTGCCATGACACCGGATCAGGAATTGAACAGCCGCTACCCGACGGCCTATCGCCAGGGCATGCAGCGCCGTCTTGATAATCGCTGGCTGGTCGAATATCAGTCGGCCAATGCCTTTACTGTCCGCCTCAAGGACGGCCTGAGCTACAAAGTGACCCCGTTGAACAGCGAGACCACGCCATGACCGCTCACCTCAACGCACTGGGGCTGATCTGCGCGCTGGGTAATGGCCAAGAAGAAGTCTCTCGCCGACTGTTCGCCGGCGACTGCTCAGGCATGGTCTTCGAAGACGGCTGGGTGGCGGGTCGCACGTTGCCCGTGGGCGCGGTCAAGAACGCACTGCCTGTGATCCCCGCATCATTGCAATCGCAACACAGCCGCAACAATCAGTTGCTGCTGGCTGCCGCCTTGCAGATCGAGGGCGACATTCGTCAGGCCATCGACCGTTACGGCGCGTCTCGCATCGGCGTGATCATCGGCACCAGCACTTCCGGCATCGATGAAGCCAGCAGCAGCATGGTGCAGTGGCTGCGTGAACAGACCTTCCCCGAGCACTACGATTATGCGCAGCAGGAACTCGGTGCGCCGGCCAACTTTCTGGCGAGCTGGCTGCAACTGACCGGCCCGGCTTACGTGATCTCAACGGCCTGCACCTCCAGTGCACGGGCCTTGCTCAGCGCCCGGCGGGCGCTGGACATGGGGCTCTGCGACGCCGTGCTGTGCGGCGGCGTGGACAGCCTGTGCAAGCTGACCCTGAACGGGTTTTCCTCGCTGGAAGCCATGTCGCCGCAGCTGTGCAATCCGTTTTCCAGCAATCGCAACGGGATCAATATCGGCGAAGCCGCGGTGTTGTTTCTCATGACCCGCGAAGCGGGCGGCAAACACTCGATCGCCTTGCTGGGCGCGGGGGCCAGTTGCGATGCGCACCATATCTCGGCCCCGGAACCGACCGGGCGTGGCGCACGCGATGCCATGCAGCAGGCACTGAGCAACGCCCGGCTTGCGCCTGAACAGATCGGTTATCTGAACCTGCACGGCACCGCAACCTTTCATAACGACGCCATGGAAAGCCTGGCAGTGCAGGCGGTGTTTCCGAACGGCGTGCCGTGCTCGTCGACCAAGCCACTGAGTGGCCACACCCTCGGTGCAGCCGGGGCGCTGGAAGTCGCGTTCTGCTGGCTGAGCCTGTCGCCCGACAACCTTGAACACGCCCTGCCGCCTCATGTTTGGGACGGCGCGGCCGATCCATCCGAACCGGCACTGCAACTGACTGCACCGGGCGCACGTCTGGCCGCTGGCGACAGCCGCTACCTGATGAGCAATTCCTTTGCCTTCGGTGGCAACAACATCAGCCTGATTATCGGAGATGCACCATGATCGATTGGCCGCTCGCCGAACTGATTCCGCACGCTGGCGACATGATCCTCATCGATCAGGTGCTGGCCTTTGATGAAGAACAGATCCAGACCTGCCTGACCGTGCGTGCCGATGGTCTGTTCAACGAAGCGGACGGCAGCCTGCCCGCCTGGGTCGGCGTGGAGCTGATGGCCCAGAGCGTGGCGGCGTTTGCCGGCTGTCAGGCACGCAGCAAGGGCGAAGCGGTCAAGCTGGGCTTTCTGCTCGGCAGCCGCAAGTTCGAATGCAACGTTGCGCACTTTCCGGCTGGCAGCGAGCTGCACATCCACGCCGTCCGGTCGCTGCAGGACGACAGCGGCATGGGCGTCTTCGAATGCACCCTGACAGGCCCGGACATCAACGCCTTTGCGCGCCTCAATGTATATTGCCCACCCAACACTGCTGACTACCTGGCTGAAGGAGCCCCGGCATGACTGAATCCATACTGGTCACCGGCTCAAGCCGTGGCATCGGCCGCGCCATCGCCTTGCGTCTGGCTCAGGCCGGATACGACCTGATCCTGCACTGCCGCACCGGCCGCAGCGAAGCCGAAGCGGTGCAGGCCGAGATCATCGCGTTGGGTCGCCAGGCCCGTGTCCTGCAATTCGACGTGTCGGACCGTGCCGCCTGTAAGGAAATTCTTGAGCAGGACGTGGAAACCCACGGTGCTTATTACGGCGTGGTGCTCAATGCAGGCCTGACCCGCGACGGCGCCTTTCCGGCGCTCACTGATGACGACTGGGATCAGGTGCTGCGCACCAACCTCGACGGTTTCTACAACGTGCTGCATCCGCTGACCATGCCGATGATTCGTCGTCGTTCGGCTGGCCGCATCGTGTGCATCACCTCGGTGTCCGGCCTGATCGGCAATCGCGGGCAGGTCAACTACAGCGCCTCCAAGGCAGGCCTGATCGGTGCGGCCAAGGCGTTGGCCATCGAACTGGGCAAACGCAAGATCACGGTCAACTGCGTCGCACCGGGCCTGATCGACACCGCCATGCTCGACGAGAACGTGCCGGTGGATGAACTGATGAAGATGATTCCGGCCCAGCGCATGGGCACGCCCGAGGAAGTGGCGGGTGCGGTGAATTTTCTGATGTCGGCCGAAGCCGCTTACATCACGCGCCAGGTGCTGGCCGTCAACGGAGGCCTGTGTTGATGAAACGCGTGGTGGTCACCGGCATGTCCGGCATTACGTCGATCGGCAGCGACTGGGCCAGCGTCGAGGCGAATTTTACCGCCAATCGCAGCGGCATCCGGCACATGGACGAGTGGAACCGGTTTACGGAACTGAACACGCGACTGGCCGGGCCTATCGATGACTTCGCAGTGCCCGCACACTGGACGCGCAAGCAATTGCGCAGCATGGGGCGTGTGTCGCGCTTTGCGGTGGGCGCATCGGAGCAGGCGCTGATTGACGCCGGGCTGCTGAACGACCCGATCATTCGCGATGGCCGCATGGGCACGGCCTGCGGTTCGTCCACTGGCAGCACCGATGAGATCAAGGCGTTCGGTGCGATGCTGATCAACTCGGTGGCGGTCGGTCTGAACGCCAACTCCTATGTGCGAATGATGCCGCACACCACGGCCGCCAATATCAGCATCTTCTTCGGCCTGACCGGGCGGCTCATCCCGACGTCCAGTGCCTGCACCAGTGGCAGCCAGGGCATCGGCTATGCCTACGAAGCGATCAAGTTCGGACGTCTGCCGCTCATGCTGGCAGGCGGCGCGGAAGAACTGTGCCCGACCGAAGCGATGGTGTTTGACGCGCTGTACGCCACGAGCCTCAAGAACGACGCCCCTCACACCACGCCACGCCCTTACGACACGGGCCGCGACGGGCTGGTGATCGGTGAAGGCGGCGGCATGCTGGTGCTTGAGGAAATGGAGCATGCCCAGGCACGTGGCGCGCACATCTACGCCGAGATCGTCGGTTTCGGCAGCAACGCCGACGGCGCACACAGCACCCGGCCGGAGCAGATCACCATGCGCCGCGCCATGGAGCTGGCCCTGGAAGACGCCAACCTGCCGCCCGAGGCCATTGGCTACGTGAACGGTCACGGCACGGCGACGGAACAGGGCGACATCGCCGAGACCCTCGCCACCAGCAGCCTGTTCGGCTCGCGCATGCCGCTCAGCTCGCAGAAAAGCTTCCTCGGCCACACCCTGGGTGCCTGCGGCGCGCTGGAGTCGTGGTTCAGCATCGAAATGCTCAACAGTGATCGGTATATCCACACGCTTAATCTTGATGCAATTGATCCGGAGTGTGGCGATCTGGATTACATCGTTGGCGAACCCCGGCGAATGAGCAACGAATACGTCATGAACAACAACTTCGCGTTTGGCGGGGTCAATACGTCGCTGATCTTCAAGCGCTGGGCGTGACTGGCGAGACCGGACACTATACGGTCTCTAATGAGCACCAGGACTGTAGGAGGCGCTACCACGTCTTTCGACGTAGCGCTATCGCGCAGCAAACACCGGACTGTGGGAGGCGGCTTGCCGGCGATGCTTTCCGGAAGCGACCTATCGGGGACTTAACTGACGCCATCGCCGGCAAGCCGCCTCCCACGGGGTATGCATTCAGTCAGACATTACTGCAGCAGCACCCTAGCCCTTTGTCGCCAACTCGAAAAACGCTCTGGCCATCGCGGACTGTTCGTCCTTGCGCTTCACCAGCCACACCGGGCTGGTGGCGCCGGGGTCGAGCAGGTTGCGGTAGACCACGCCGTCGATGCGCATCCGGCGATACGGCGCGGGCAGTACCGTGACGCCCAGCCCCGCTGCCACCAGACCGATCATGGTCATGGGCTCGCCCGCTTCCTGGGTGATCAACGGGTTGAAGCCAGCCGCACGGGCCAGGCTCAGGATCTGGCCATAGATCCCGCTGCCGTAGGTCCTCGGAAAGAACACGAACGGCTCCGCCGCCAGCGCTGCCATGTAGATACCGTCTTCACTGCCCGCCGCCAACGGATGATCGGCCCGCATGATCGCGATCAGGGGTTCGTTCAGCAGCTCGAACACGTCCAGAGAATCAGGCAACTCCAGCGGCCGCATGATGCCCACTTGAATGCTCTTGTCCTCCAGCCCCGCCGCGACCTGCTGGCTGGTCATTTCCGTCAGGTCCAGATGCACCTGCGGGTACGCCTGACGAAAGGCAAAGATTGCCTCGGGAATATTCGACGTCAGCGGCGCGGAAGACGTAAACCCGACCTTCAGCTCGCCCAACTGCCCCAGTTGCGCACGCCGGGCCACGTCGGCGGCCTTGTCGACCTGCGCCAGCACCAGACGCGCTTCGTCGAGAAACAACCTGCCTGACTCACTCAACTCGACACGCCGATTGGTGCGGTCGAACAGACGCGTACCCAGCTCCTGCTCCAGCGCCTGAATCTGCTGGCTCAGCGGCGGCTGGGAAATGCCCAGCACCTGGGCGGCACGGCCGAAATGCAGCTCTTCGGCCACGGCGATGAAGTAACGCAAATGGCGCAGTTCCATACAGCCTCAATCAAGTCGTTTTACGTATCAAACAGGTCGAACAATATATTGGATTGAATCATTAGCCAGCTATATGATTTTTTCATTGCCTGCCCGAACCGTGCTCCGAGGTTGACCGTGAACCCTGCCGCCGCTCCATCCGCCATCAAGTCAAACACTGCCTCTGCCGAGTCTTCGGTCCCGCTGGGTGACACCTATATCGAGAAAAACACGCCGTTGTTCAAGCGCACCGCATTGGCCTTGTTCGCAGGCGGCTTCTCGACTTTCACACTGCTGTACTGCGTGCAACCGATGATGCCTATGCTGTCGCAGGAGTTTTCCATCACCGCCGCCCAGAGCAGCCTGATCCTTTCGGTCGCCACCGCCATGCTCGCCATCGGCCTGCTGATCACCGGTCCGGTTTCCGACCGACTGGGACGCAAGTCGGTGATGGTCATGGCCTTGTTCTGCGCCTCGCTGTTCACCATCGCCAGTGCGTTGATGCCGAGCTGGGAGGGCGTACTCGTCACCCGGGCGCTGGTCGGCCTGTCGCTCAGTGGCCTGGCGGCGGTAGCCATGACCTACCTCAGCGAAGAAATACACCCCACGCACCTGGGGCTGGCGATGGGGCTGTATATCGGCGGCAGCGCGGTCGGCGGCATGAGCGGGCGATTGATCGTCGGTGTGATGATCGATTATGTGAGCTGGCACGCCGCGATGCTGGTGGTCGGCGGTCTGGCGCTGATTGCAGCGGCGGTGTTCTGGCGAATCCTGCCCGAGTCGCGCAACTTCCGCGCCCGCTCGCTGCATCCGCGCAGCCTGCTGGATGGCTTTGTTGTGCAGTTCCGCGACAAGGGTCTGCCATTGCTGTTTCTGACCGCTTTCCTGCTGATGGGCGCGTTCGTCACGCTCTTCAACTACATCGCCTATCGCTTGCTGAGCGAACCGTATCACCTGAGTCAGGCTGTGGTGGGCGTGTTCTCGGTGGTGTACCTGTCCGGCATCTACAGTTCGGCGAAGGTTGGCTCACTGGCTGATCGGCTGGGCCGTCGCCGCGTACTGTGGGCGGTGATCGTGATGATGCTGTTCGGCCTGAGCCTGACGCTCTTCACGCCATTGCCAGTCGTGATCACAGGCGTGCTGATTTTCACCTTCGGCTTCTTCGGCGCGCATTCGGTGGCCAGCAGTTGGGTCGGCCGCAGGGCCACCGTCGCCAGAGGCCAGGCGACCTCGCTGTATTTGTTCTGCTACTACGCAGGCTCGAGCGTGGCCGGTACCGGCGGCGGCGTGTTCTGGCATTACGCGGGCTGGAACGGCATCGGACTGTTTATTGGCGTGTTGCTGCTGATGGCGCTGGGCGTGGCATGGCAGCTGGCGAAATTGCAGCCGCTGGCGGGACGGGGTTAAGCGTTGCATACACCAGACTGTGGGAGGCGCCACCACGTCTTCGACGTAGCGCTGTCGCGCGGCAAACGAGGGCCGTAGGAGCGCGCTTGCCCGCGATAAGTTCTTGCAGACAGAAAATTAGTGAATGACATGACGCAATCGCGGGCAAGCGCGCTCCTACAAAAAATCTTTTTTCTTCAGTAAGTTACAGGTTGTTTGATAAGAGGCGGCTTGCCGGCGATCCGGTATTTCAAGCGCCACATCAGCGACTGAACTGACGCCATCGCCGGCAAACTGCCTCCCACGAGACTTGCGTCGATTCAAGGCTTCATGACTAGCCCAGCAACGCCTTCAATACCTGCGCAAACGCTTGGGCGCTCCGCTCTTCATCAACATGCCGGCCTTCACGGATCACCCAGCGTCCGGCGACGGCCACGTCGCGAATCTGACGATCACCGCCCGCGAACAGCCAGCGATTGAGAATGGCGTCGCCTGTCGCGGTCGCGATGTAAGGGCTATTACCGTCCAGCACCAGCCAGTCGGCACGTTTGCCAACTTCAAGCGCACCGATCTCCTGACCCAGCGCCTGCGCACCGCCCGCAAGCGCGGCGTCCATCAGGGTTCGTCCGACCATCGGCTGATCGCTGCGATACAACCGGTTACGGCGCTGGTCGCGCAGTCGCTGACCGTACTCCAGCCAGCGCAGCTCTTCGACCACGCTGAGCGACACATGGCTGTCCGAACCGATACCCCAGCGCCCGCCCTGAGCGATGTAATCCACCGCGGGGAAAATGCCGTCGCCCAGATTCGCCTCCGTGGTCAGGCACAGACCGGCCACCGCACCGCTGTTCGCCATGAGCGCCACTTCATCAGGCTCGGCATGGGTCGCATGCACCAGACACCAGCGGTTATCCACAGGCGTGTTTTCATATAACCACTGCAAGGGTCGTCGCCCGCTCCAGCTCAGGCAGTCGGCGACTTCCTTCTGCTGCTCGGCAATGTGGATATGCACCGGGCAATGCGGGTCACTGGCGGCCAGCACTGCACTGATCTGCTCGGGCGTGACGGCACGTAACGAGTGAAAGCACAGGCCCAGTCGCTGCGACGACTGGCTTGCCAGAATCGGCTGCAGACGCGCCTGCAGGTCCAGATAACTCTCGGTGCTGTGGATAAATCGGCGCTGGCCCTCATTGGGCGCTTGCCCGCCAAAACCTGAATGGCTGTAGAGCACCGGCAACAGCGTCAGACCGATACCGACCGAACTCGCCGCCTGGCTGATCTGTACCGCCAGCTCGGCGGGATCGGCGTAAGGCTTGCCGGTCAGGTCCTGATGCACGTAATGAAACTCAGCAACCGAGGTGTAGCCGCCCTTGAGCATCTCGATGTAGAGCTGGCGGGCGATGACACCCAGTTGCTGAGGCGTGATACGCCCGACCAGACGGTACATGAGGTCGCGCCAGGTCCAGAAGCTGTCATTCGGGTTGCCCGCCACTTCCGCGAGCCCGGCCATAGCGCGCTGGAAAGCGTGCGAGTGCAGGTTCGGCATGCCGGGCAGCAACGGGCCGCTGACCACTTCCGCGCCCTGCCGATCAGCATTGACCTGAATCCGCGTCAACATTCCCTCGGGGCTGACCTCCAGACGCACATCGCTGGCCCAGCCGTCAGGGAGTAACGCGCGCTCGGCAAAGAAGGCTGACATTGACTTCATACCTCATCACTGTAATTTGTATATACATATACAGACGTTTGGCGATCCGGTAAACCGTCGGCAAACTTGCCGTGCCACCGCTTAATGGTTAGCTTGAGCGCCTGAATCATCTCGATAACAAGGACACACACGTGCCGACGCCGCCCGCCTCTTCCTCACTGGCAGCCCAGATGGGCGAAAGTCCCGCACCCTTGTACGCCCGCGTCAAACACATGATCGCCCTGCAGATCCAGAACGGCACCTGGCCGCCACATCACCGCGTGCCATCGGAAAGCGAGCTGGTGACCCAACTGGGCTTCAGCCGCATGACCATCAACCGCGCCCTGCGCGAACTGACTGCCGAAGGCCTGCTGGTGCGCATGCAGGGTGTCGGCACGTTCGTGGCCGAACCCAAGAGCCAATCGGCGCTGTTCGAAGTCCACAATATCGCTGACGAGATCGCGGCACGAGGCCATCGTCATTCCTGCAAGGTCATCGTCCTCAAGGAAGAAGCGGCAGGCTCCGAGCGTGCGTTGGCGCTGGACATGCGCGAGGGTCAGCGGGTGTTCCACTCGTTGATCGTGCACTACGAAAACGACATTGCCGTGCAGATCGAAGACCGCTTCGTGAACGCCCTGGTCGCACCGGATTACCTCAAGCAGGATTTCACTCAACAGACGCCTTACGCCTACCTGTCGCAGGTCGCACCGCTGACCGAGGGTGAACACGTGGTCGAGGCGATTCTGGCCGAAGCTGACGAGTGCAAGCTGTTGCAGATCGACGCGGGCGAACCCTGCCTGCTGATTCGTCGTCGCACCTGGTCAGGCCGCCAGCCGGTGACCGCCGCACGTCTGATCCATCCCGGCTCCCGTCATCGCCTTGAAGGACGTTTCACCAAATGACCCAGACCCGAATTCTGCGCGCCGTCGACTACCCGCGCATGCCGTGGAAGAACGGCGGTGGCAGCACTGAAGAAATCGCCCGCGATGCAGGTCACGGTCTGGATGGTTTCGGCTGGCGCCTGTCGATTGCCGACATCGAGAATTCGGGCGGTTTTTCAGTGTTTGCCGGTTATCAGCGGATTATCACCGTGCTGCAGGGCGTGGGCATGACGCTGTCGGTTGACGGCATCGACAGCCGCCCGCTGCTGCCATCCGACCCGTTCGCGTTCAGCGGCGACAGTCAGGTCGAGTGCACGTTGCTCGATGGACCGATCCGGGATTTCAACCTGATCTACGCTGCACATCGGTACAACGCTCGGCTGCAGTGGATCGACGTGCGTCAGCCGCAAAGGCTGTTCAGTTCGGCCAGCACCTTCGTGCTGTTCAGCATGGCCGAGCAGATTGCGCTGAGCGTCAGTGGCCAGCCTTGGGAAATCCTCGGCAAACACGACTGCGCTCAAGTGGACACCACGGGCGGACTCACGGAAATCGAGCTGCAATCCTCAGGCGCCAGTCGGTGCTGCCTGATTGAGCTGAACGCCATTGGCAATGACGGTATGCTGGACGCCCCCTAAAAATCAGCTTCTCGTTCAAGGACGACCATGACTCAATTCCCTGTCAAGGAAACACCCAGAGCCGTCGCCATCCTCGCCAGCTTCCTCGCCTCTGAATCGGCAGGCGGCATCGTGTTGATGCTCGCAGCACTGGCCGCTCTGATCGTCGCCAACTCGCCACTTTCCGCCGGTTACTTTTCGATTCTGCACAGCGTATGGCTGGGTCTGTCGGTCGAGTTGTGGATCAACGATGGTCTGATGGCAATCTTCTTCCTGATGGTCGGCCTGGAAATCAAACGCGAAGTACTCGCGGGCGGGCTCTCGACCTGGGGTCAGCGCGCCCTGCCCGGCTTTGCAGCAGCAGGCGGAATGCTGATCCCGGCGCTGATCTACATCGCCATCAACTGGGGCAACCCGCAGACGATGAGCGGCTGGGCGATTCCTGCGGCCACCGACATCGCCTTTGCTCTGGGCGTGCTGTCGCTGTTGGGCAACCGGGTGCCGACCTCGCTGAAAGTGTTTCTTGCCGCACTGGCGATTCTCGATGACCTGGGCGCGGTCACCATCATTGCGTTTTTCTACAGCTCCGGCCTGAACCTGCCGATGCTGGGCGCCGCCTTCGCCACACTGGCGGTGTTGATCGTGATGAACAGACTCAACGTTCGTCGCCTGCTGCCTTATCTGCTGCTGGGCGCACTGTTGTGGTTCTTCGTGTTGCAGTCTGGCGTTCACGCCACGCTGGCAGGCGTCGCGCTGGCGTTGTGCATCCCGATGGGCAAGCCCGAGGAAGAGGCGCGCTCGCCGCTGCTGTTCCTTGAAGAGAAGATGCATTACTGGGTCGCGTTCGCCGTGGTGCCGATCTTCGGCTTTGCCAACGCGGGTGTTTCGCTGGCCGGTATCACGGTGGAAAACCTCGTTGATCCGGTGCCGCTCGGTGTTGCGCTGGGGCTGTTCGTGGGCAAGCAGATTGGTGTGTTCCTCGCCGCTGTGCTGGCGATTCGTTCAGGGCTCGCGGTGTTGCCGGAGGGCAGTAACTGGGTGCAGCTGTATGGCGTGGCGATCCTGTGCGGCATCGGTTTCACCATGAGCCTGTTCATCGGCAACCTGGCATTCCCGGGTCAGCAGCACCTGATCGACGAGGTGAAAGTCGGCGTGCTGATCGGTTCGGGCATTGCGGCAATTGCCGGCATTATCGTGTTGCGCAGCCGCTTCAGCCGGCCCTGAAAAAAATATTTTCAAATCACTGCATCCAGATTGTTTCTTCGCGGGTAGTACATACAGCAGCCACTTCGAGTTGCTGAGCGCGGTTAAATAATCTGGAGATTTCTGCATGAACGCAAAACGCTTTCTCTGCCTTGCAGGTAGTACCCTGGCTTTCACTTGCCTGTCGTCCGTCGCCCTGGCCCAGACCGATCTGCCCGAAAGCGTTCGGGTTCCGGCCGGCCACAAGATCAGCATGCAAACCACCGGGGTCGGCGAAATCACCTACGAGTGCCGCGCAAAAGCCAACATGCCCAACGAAATGGAATGGGCGTTCGTCGGTCCCAAGGCCGTGCTCAATGACAAGAGCGGTAAGCAGGTCGGCACTTACTACGGCCCGCCTGCTACCTGGGAAGCCAAAGACGGCTCGAAAGTGACCGGCACTCAGGTCGCTGTTGCACCTTCGAGCGCAGGCAACCTGCCGTACCAGTTGGTCAAGGCCAACCCGGCAGAAGGCAAAGGCGCCATGACCGGTGTTGCCTACATCCAGCGCACCGCGCTGAAAGGCGGCGTGGCACCGACCACCGCGTGCGCAGCCAGCAACAAGGGCGCCAAGGAAGTGGTCAAGTACCAGGCTGACTACCTGTTCTGGGCTGCCAACTGATACAGCCAGGCAATCGGGCACCGCGCAGTCAGTGAGCTATGCTGCTGCGCGGGTCCTCGTGATATCAACGAGGCATTAGTCCATCGATGGCGGATTACCTTGTCCTCACACGAATCTCTCTTTGATTACGAAGGCACGTTGCAAGCCTGCGCCCGCGGTGAGCGGCAGGCCCTGCAGCGTCTTTATGAACAGGAAAGCGCACGGCTGCTCGGTGTGGTCGTGCGACTGGTTCGCGACCGGGAACTGGCCGAGGACATCGTGCATGACGCGTTTCTGAAAATCTGGACCCGAGCGGCCAGTTTCGACGCATCACGCGGTTCGGCACGCGGCTGGATATTCAGCGTGACCCGGCATCTGGCGCTCAACAACCTGCGCAATACGGCGCGGGAAGTCCGGGTTGAGGATGACGACAGCGAAGATCATCATGAACAGGCGACACTGGAAGGCTGGCAGGAAACCGGCGATGCCTTCGATTGGCGAGTCAATCCGGGACGCATCACGTCGTGCCTGGAGCAGCTTGAGCCGGTGCGGCGCAACTGCGTGTTTCACGCGTATGTAGACGGTTATTCGCATCAGGAAATCGCGCAGAAAATCGGCGCGCCACTGGGTACGGTCAAAGCCTGGATCAAGCGCAGCCTGACGGCTTTGCGGGAGTGCATGGGATGACCCAACCTTCGGACAAGAATATTCACGAACTGGCAGGCGAGTATGTGCTCGGCACACTGTCGGCCGAACAGAGGCTCGACGTACAACGTCGCCTGCCTCACGAACCGGATCTGCAGGCAGCGATAGACGCCTGGGATCAACGCCTGCTGCCGTTGACCGAGCTGGCGGAACCGGTCAAGCCATCACCCGGCCTGTGGGAGCGGATCGAACGCAACCTGATGGATCGGACAGCGCCTCATGCGCAGCCTGAACAGCGCGTGCGCTGGTGGGACAATATGGCGATCTGGCGCGGGCTGGCCGGTGCAGGCATCGCAGCCTCGCTGGTGCTGGGCCTGACGTTGCTGACCCGCGATCCGGCGCCACCTTCCTATCTGGTGGTACTCGTCGGACCTCAGGACAAATCACCCGGCTGGGTCGTGCAGGCCAGCAATCGGCAGGAAATCCAGCTCATCCCGTTGGGCGCGTTCGAAGTACCGGCCGACAAGGCGCTGGAGTTCTGGACCAAGGGTGACGACTGGCAGGGACCGGTGTCGCTGGGGCTGGTCAAACCAGGGCAAAGCCTGAACATCGCGCTCGATAAACTGCCGCCCCTGCAACCCAACCAGTTGTTTGAACTGACGCTGGAAAAATCCACCGGCTCGTCAATCGGCAAACCAACCGGGCCGATTCAATTCATAGGGCGGGCAGTGAAAGTCATCTGAGGCTAATTTTGTCAGACAATCGATTGATAGTTACCGATAATGAAATAGACCCTATTCCCTGATGCAACAATACAGCGCCGTTACTCGTCACGTGAATATAAACGGCGCTGTGTGACACTCAAAAGACAACACGCCCCCCGTCCAGAATCAGACCTGACCGAACATCATCTAAACCGTGTATTCCATACACGCCTTGACCACCTGTTCCCTGATCCACGAGTTGGAAGGGTCCTGATCGGCGCTCTCACTCCAGACCATATCCAGCGTAAATGTCGGCAAGCCTGTCGGCGCATCTGTTGACAAATGAATATCATCATTAACGATTAATTGCGCCACACGCCTGGGCAGGGTCACCACCACGTCAGAACCGGCGATCATGTGCAGGGCTGCCCCATAGCTGTTGGCCTTGGCCACGATCTGCCGGCTGCTGCCCTGCTTGCTCAGCCAGCCGTCTACCATGTTGGTTTCAGACGTCCAGGGCGTCGGGTAGACGTGCCTGCGCGCCACGAAGGTTTCAAGTTCGAAACCCGTTTCGGGTGGCATGAAGTTGCGATCCACCACACACACTAAATCATCATCCAACAGTATCTGGGATTTCAGTCCGCCGCCGCCGCGGTGATAATTGGGACCAAAACAAATAACCAGATCCAGCGTGCCACCGTTCAACTCTTTAACCGGAATGTCGCGATTGATTTTTTGAACATTCAACGTGACGGGAACTTCGTTGGAAGAAAACAACTTCAACAAACCGGGCAAGATAAGAAGTTCGAAATACTCAGGCGCACAAACGTTGTAAATGACATCTTTCTGAGGCGGCGACGACAGCGCAGCGCCGGAATAACAAACATTGATACTTTCCACGATCTTTAGAACATGGCTGTACATGGCCGTGGCTTTATACGTGGGTCGCATACCGCTGCGGGTATTGATGAACAACTCGTCTTCAAAGCTGTTGCGCAGCTTCTTCAGGCAGTAGCTGACGGTGGATTGGCTAACAAAAAGGGACTCGGAGACCTCGGTGACGCTGGAGCTTTCGTAAACCGAAATGAAAATCAACAAGTCCTGCATATCCAACTTTCTGAGCATATTGCTTTTAAGCATATCCATATATTCCAGAAGTCCAATGTGCTCGTAGAGTACCCAGCTATTTAGATATTAACAGACCGTTTTTGTTTTTTAAATGGTGTGTAGGAATTTTCCCAAATACATTCGCAGCACGTTTCAGGATCATCACAAACAATGGAGATGCCATCATGCTTATACGCGTGACCGACTGTGAATCACCGCTGTGGAAGCAGGCTGTCGAAATAGTTAAGAGTAAATTTCAGTCATCATATAAAGCCACCATAGAACCTAACCCGCAGTATTTCGCCCTCACTCAGGACGAAGATGAAAGAATTATGTCATGCGCCGGAATTACCTTCGGCGATCACCGCACACTGTTTTCCGAACAGTACCTGTCCCGCCCCATTCATGAAATTCTGTCCGAACGTCACGGGCAGCAGATCGACCGTTCCTCGATTGTTGAAATCGGCAGCCTGGTCTCGCACCACGTCACGGCCGGCGTGATCATGGTCAACATGATTCCGTTGCTGGCCTGGTGCATGGGCGCGCAGTACCTGCTGTGCACCGTGACCCCGCGCGTGCGGGAAATGATGGAAAGCTGCCAGATTGTCTTCGAGCCGCTGCTGACCGCCGACCCCACGCTTCTTTCCGAAGACGGCGGCAAGAACTGGGGCTCCTACTACGCCAAACGCCCGATCACCGGGTTCATCAAGGTCGATCCGCAGCGCTCGCGCTTCGCTGCCATGACCTTGGGTACGCTGTTCAACCACCTTCCAGTACAAGCGAGGGTGACGCAATGAGCGCCAATCTGATTGCCCAGTTGCGCTCCGCCCTGCAGGTTCACGGCGAGAGAGTCTGCGCGGTAGACCATGGCGACACCGCCAGATCCCTCACCTACCGCGAACTGCGCCAACAGGCATTTGCCCTGGCTGCAGAGCTGCAGCACCGATTCCAGCCGAAGATGCCGAACGATCCGGTGGTGATCGGCATCGTCACACGCAACTCCAGTCAGTGGCTGATCGCCGATCTGGCGTGTCTGTTCGCAGGCATAACTTCTTTGCCGCTGCCCCTGGCCTTCAGTCAGGTCCAGGCAGAAAACCTGGCAGCGCATTGCGACGGTTTTCTCGTGGACTCGGCCGGTCAGAAAACGCTCACCGAGCGCTGGCTTCTGGACCTGCCCGCCAGCAAGGTCCGGCATCTGGACTCACCGGCCATACCCCAGCCACTGGCACAGACAGCTGTCGAGCACGACTGGATCTGCAAGATCATTCATACCTCAGGTACTACCAGCAGTCCCAAAGGCGTTCGACTGTCCTGCGCCGCGATTGGGCAGGTGCTGAACTCGCTGCGTTTCAGAATGCCGGCCAACGCCCACCTCCGTTACCTGTCGCTGGTGCCCTTGAGCCTGCTGCTGGAACAGGTCACTGCCTCCTATCTGCCGCTTCTGGCAGGCGGGACGATTCATTTTCTGCCGCCCAATGAGCCGTTGCTGGGCGAACCGGGCGCATCGCCTGCGCGCCTGACCGACTGGATTCAACGGGTGAAACCCACCGCGCTGACGGTGCCGCCGGTCATGCTCAACGAGTTTCTGCGCAGGCTCCAGGAAGACCGGGAGATCGCTCGGAGTCTGGCCACTTACCTCACCGAACAGGTGCACATCACCTGCGGCGGTGCAGCGGTCGATGTCGAGATCCTGCGCGCCCTTGAAGCACAGGGTGTGTCGGTCTTCCAGGGCTACGGGCTGTCCGAAAATGCTTCGGTGGTGAGCGTGAACACTGCCGAACAGCAACGCCTGGGCAGCGTGGGCAAGCCGTTGCCGCACGTTCAGGTTCGCATCGGCCTCGACAAGACCATCGAAGTCAAAAGCACGTCGCTGTTCAGCGGTTATTCCGGCACGGACCCGAGCGCCTGTGCCATGAGTGCCGATGGCTGGATGGACACCGGCGACCTGGGTGCACTGGACAGTGACGGTTATCTGTATGTCCACGGTCGCAAGAAGAATGTGATCTGCCTGGCCAACGGCCGCAACGTGAGCCCGGAGCAGGTTGAACTGGAATACCGCAAATACGACGGCGTTCGCGACGCAGCGGTTTTTCTGGACGAAGACCACGGCCTGATCGCCCTGCTGTGCGTAGAGTCACAACCGGATCGCAGCGACCTGGCGCAGTGGTCGACCAAACGTTTCTCCGACGTGGAACGCCCCAGCAAGCTCTGGCTGCTGGACCTCGCCAATCCCCTGCTTGAACAGCTGTACACCGTGACCGGTCGCCCCAGACGCGCCGAGATTGCCGAAGCGTTCGCGCACCGTTTTTCTCCATCCATGCAAAGGACTTCTGCCGATGAACATGCCTGCCTCTCGCTCTGACAACCCCGAATTCGCGGTGATCGAACCCGCGCAATTCGCCACGCTGACGACCCAGGCGCTTTACGAGTTGCTGGGGACCTATGGCGTGGTGCTCATGCGTGACTGTATTCATGAAGCCGAAACCTTCAGCCGGTTCGTGAAGAACAACAGTTCGCGCCTGAGCCTGGACCCGGCCCGCACGATGGTCGGCGGTGCCGCGCAGCTGGTCGATGCCGGGACCCAGGAAATCGGTCTGCACTGCGAGAACGGCAACTCTCCATTCTGGCCGGACATCACCTGGTTCTACTGTCAGGAAGCGCCCCGTCAGGGTTCGCAGACCACGCTCTGCGACGGTGAAGCCGTGCTGCGTGCCTTGTCGGCCGAATGCCGGGCCTTTTTCGAGAACAACCCGATTCGCTACAGCCGCACGGTCAGTGCAGACAAATGGCGTCGTCTGGTCTGCCACTACTCGGCCGACAAGAATGATCCGAGCCTCGTCACGCCGGATGACCTGATGCAGATCGTCGGCAACGACCCGCAGACGCGCATCACCTTCAACACCAGCGACGACTCGATTCATTACGCCTTTTCCACACCGGCCATTCCGGTTTCGCCGATCAGCCAGCGACCGGCGTTCGCCAACAGCATCCTCGGTCCGTCGTTCAACTACGAGAAGCCGATCATCGACACGGTCTCGGGCGACGCCATTCCCGAGCAGTTCCTGACCGAGATCGAACAGGTTTCGACCGCCCTGACCTACCCGGTCGGCTGGCGCGACAACGACATGGTGATGATCGACAACCGCCGGGTCATGCACGGACGCCAGGCCATCGTCGACGACCGCCGTCGCATCTTCAACGCCTTGAGCTATCGCTGAGAGCCCCTATGAAAAACACTAAAAAAACAATTGTGGCCGGACTCTACGAGACCTACACAGATGCCGAAGGCGAGGAAATCATCGACCTGTCGGGCGGTTTCGGCTTTCAGGTGCCAGAAGTCATCGATGCCGTCAAAGCCCAGGCCGAAATCATGGGGCTGTCCAACCGGGTCCTGATGTCCGAACCCTTGATTGCCCTGTGCCGCCGACTCGCCGGGTTGCTGCCGGATCCGCTGGTCAGCTCCTATGTCTGCAGTTCGGGTGACGAAGCCTTCGAAGGTGCATTGAAGCTGTGCAAGGGGCTGAATCCTCGTCGCAATACGCTGGTGTTCATCAAGGGCGGCGACTACGGCTCGCTGACCTATGGCCGCAGCCTCACTCAGCCCGATCGCTACAGCGAAATCCAGCGACTGCTGGGCTTCAAGCGCGTTGCCGTCAGTCATGCCGATGATCTGGCAAGAATCGACTGGAACGACTGCTTTGCGGTCTGCCACACCAGTGTCATCACCGACGAAAAGGGCGTTCTGCGCCTGATCGAGCAGCCCTTGCTCGACCGCCTGTATGCCGCCGCCGGTAACGCGAAAGCGCCGGTCATCGCCATGGACGTCGCCACCTGCCTGGGCAGCCTGGGCACCCTGTTCGGCTTCCAGCAGTACACCAACACCCCGGACATCGCCGTATTGGGCGGTCCGCTGGGCGGCAGCGCAGTGCCGATCGGCACCTACACCTGCAGCGAAGAAATGGCCTACAAGGTCTATGGCCGCAGCACGCCCGCCAAACATGGCAGCACCACGGCCGGTAACCCGATGGCCTGCGTCGCAGCCCTGACCACGCTCGATTACTTGCACACCCATAACTCGCCTCAGCGCTGTACGCACAACGGCCAGTTGCTGGCCGGCGTGCTGACAGACCTTGGCGCAACCGCGCTGGGTGGCTGGGTCAGCGTGCCGCTGCACGGTCGCGACGAAGCGCAACTGCGCGAAGCCCTTTACCAGAATGGTGTGTACGCAAGCCCGGCACGCGGCAACGCGCTGGTGCTGCGCTGCCCTGTTACCGCCAGATCCCTGCCTGTCGAACGCGCCGGCCAACGTATCAAGGAGACTTTCAGACATGTCCTCAACCATGCCGCGTGAACAACTGCTGGACGACTGCGAACAGTTCTGGAGCGCCTCGGCCGCCAAGCTCTATCGCATCGGCAAGACCTCGGTGGAAAAGAGCACTGACGGCATTTACGTCACGGACCACACCGGCAAGAAATTCATCGACTGCGCGTGCAGCTACGGCGTGTTCATCGTCGGCCATCGCAACCCGACCGTGCGCGAGCGTGTGCAGGCGCAACTGAGCGAGCTGGCTTGGGTGCCGGAGGGTCGTGAACACCCGACGCAGGCTGTCTTGTCGGAACGCCTGCGCCACTTGATTCCCGGTGACTGGGGCGAGGTGCGCTACATGGTGTCGGGCGCCGAAGCCATCGAGCAGACCATGCGCTATGTGCTGCAGGTCCAGAAGCATCGGCGCGGCATTGTCGTGATGACCGATTCCTATCACGGCAAAACCCTGGCCGCCATGAGCATTCTGGGTCAGCAACAACACCACAGCAGCTACGGCACCTATTCCGAAGAAGTTACCTACGTGCCATATGGCGATTTCGCCGCGCTGCAAAAGGCTGTTGGCGAGGGTGTCTGCGCCATTTACGTCGAGCCGATTCTGGGCGGCGCGCACCTGCAGGTTCCGCCCGTCGGCTACATGGCCAACATTCGCGCACTGTGCGATGCGACCCAGACCCTGCTCATCGCCGACGAAATCCAGACCGGATTCGGACGCTGCGGCAAGTGGTTCGCGGTTCAGTACGACGATGTGGTGCCGGACATCATGATCCTGTCCAAAGGTCTGACCGGCGGCTACACCTCCTTCGCCTGTGCCGTTTACAGCCAGGCTCTGACCAACCGTTTTCCGCTCGATGAAATCGAACCGGACAACCGCACCACCGGCGGCCATCCACTGGCCTGCTCTGCGGCACTGGCCGCCATTGATTACATCCAGCAGCACAATCTGGTCGAGCTGTCGCGGATCAACGGCGGCCTGTTGCGTAACGGTCTGCAACGGCTGGCTTCGCGCTTCCCGCAGATCATCGAAGACGTGCCAGGCGTCGGCCTGATGACCGGCCTGCGCCTGCGGGGCTCGGTGTACGAAGCCTTGATGAGCATGGAACTGGGCAAACGTGGCGTACACGCCGGGCACTCGATGAACGAAAAGGCCGAGCATCCGGTGCTCAGGTTCTACCCGCCACTGAACATCACGCCCGAGGCGCTGGAGCACGTGCTCAAGATGATCGAGGAATCGCTGGAGGTGATTGCCGCCAAGCCGAAGCTGTTCGTGAAAGCGTTTTCGCTGGTGGTGCGCAACATGTACCAGATCCCGAACAAGTGGCTCGGCAGCAAGAAAGGACTCAAGCATGCTTAAACCGGACGAGTTGACGCTCGAAGAAATGGCCAGCCTGATCCGGCGCAGAGTGTTGACCAGCGTTTCGCTGGTCGACTTCTACCTGCAGCGCATCGAGGAACGCAATCCACAGATCAACGCAATCATTCTGCAGGAGCAGCGCGAGAGCCTTTATCAGCAGGCCGAAGCGGCGGATGGCCAGGCACGCAAAGGGCAGTTCAGCGGGCCGTTGCATGGCATTCCGATCACCATCAAGGACGTGTGCCACGTGAAGGGCTTTCGCATGTCCCGGGGCGTGGAGCAGTGGCGCAACGAACCCAGCACCGTGGACGCCACCGCCGTGGCCCGCTTGAGACAAGCCGGAGCGATCATTCTCGGCATCACCAACGTGCCTGAACTGTGCATGGCCTTCGAGACCGAGAATCTGCTGTACGGGCGCACGCTCAACCCGCACGACTCAAGCCGTACCGCAGGCGGCAGCAGTGGCGGCGAAGCGGCGGCCATCGCTGCGGGTCTGTCACCGGCAGGGCTGGCCTCCGACGCCTGCGGCAGCGTGCGTATTCCGGCGCATTTCAACGGCATCTGCGGCCTGAAACTGACGCAGGGTCGCGTCCCGCTGAGCGGGCAATACCCCAACGAACGTTCAGGCCTGTTCCACATGACTTCGGCCTTCGGCGTCATGGGCAGGTATGTCGATGACCTGCGGGTGCTGGGCAAACTCATCAGCGGTGCCGATCAGAAGGACCCGGACACCGTGGACGTGCCCTTTGCACCCGGCAAACCTTTGCAGGACCTGCGAATTGCCGTATCGGGCAGGTCGTCAGTCGCTCAGGTGACCCCGGCCATCCAGAGCGTGCTGGACGCGGTTGCCAGACGCCTGAACAACGTGGTCAGCGCAGTGGAAGACGCAAGGCCGCCCCTGCTCGAAGAGGCTTGCGACGTGTTGTGGCGGGTCTTCATTACCGGTGGCGACGGCGGCAAAGGGTGGGAAGCGCTGTTCGCTGCCATCGGCAAGGACCAGTTCACCAAGGCAACCGCGCAATTGCTGGAAATGAGCCGTGGCGTCGAGCTGAGCACCGAAGAGCTGAAGCGTGACTGGGTCATGATTGACACCTTCCGTCACCAGCTTGCGCGGTTCTTCAACGACTACGACTTGTTCATTTCCCCGGTGTACGGCGATGTCGCCTTTGCCCACGGAGAGTCCCTCGAGGATCGGGGCCGCTACGCCTTCGTCTTTCCCTTCAGCCTGTCGGGGTCACCCGCAGCGGTCATCAAGTGCGGCAACGATCCGCAAAACGGCATGCCGATCGGCATTCAGATCGTCGCGCCCCATTGGCAGGAAGAACAACTGCTCAGAGTGGCCGCCTATCTGGAGAGCGAGTTCGAAGGCTGGCAGCCAGCCTTCGTCAAAGCGGGCTGACATCAGACCGTGGCAAGCTTGCGCTGGCGGCTCTTGAGCACCAGCGCAACCATGCCGAGCAGGACCAGCAACGCGCCGGTAACACCCATTGATACCGGCTGCTCCCCCAGATACCAGCGAGACAGGGTGACGAACAGCGTGCTCAGGTACACGTAGGAAATCACGGTCGAAGACCCGATGACCCCGATGGCCCGGTGCAACAGCCAGAACGTTCCGAGGGTGCCGAACAACGCTAGGTAAAACAGCCAGAAGACATCGATCGCCATGAGCTCCGTCCCGGTGCGCCAGCCTCCGGTTGCAGCGGCAATCAGCAGCAGAAAGAGCGCGCCAAACAGCATGTTCCAGAACGTCATCGCGACCGGGCTGGTGTCGCTCAGCGCCTTGAGCTTGTAGCGCTGACTCAGCGGTGAATAAAGCGCCATCGCCAGACAGCCCACACCGTAGACCACCAGCGCGTACAGCGACGGCGTCGCATCCGCATGCGAACCTGCCACGATCAGCAACACGGCACCCACGGCTGCGGTCAACATCGGGAACACCCGGCCCTTGAGGATCATCCCGTGCATCAGCGCCACCTCGAAGCACAGCGTCATCAGCGGCACCAGTGTGTACAGCGTTGCGGTGTGCACGGCCGACGTATAGCGCAGCGCCTCGAACAGCGAGCCGAAATAGACCGCCAGCAACAACCCCAGCACACAGTGGCAACGCAGCCGTGTCATGTTCATCGACAGGTTGCCCTTCACCAGCAGAATCGGCAGAAAAAGCAGCGCCGAAAACAACAGGCGCAGCCCGGTCAGCAACACCGGATCAACCGCCTGACTCACATAGCCGGCGGCAAAAAACGACGAGGCAATCAAGGCTGCCCAAATAACCATTCCGCCATGGGCGGTTGAAAAACCAGCGTCTTTCATCATGCGCTCCGAAAACAGGATCAACACGCATGATGGGTAAACAGCACGGCGTACGGGTGCTAGTTTTTAAATAAGTACGCCCAGTTATTCACTTGCAGTTATTCGCTATGCGGCCGGGCGAGCGGCGCTGCGGGCAATCTCGAACAGACGCCCGGCTTCGACCGCTGTGGGCCTGACGTCGAACTGACCTTGCAGGCAGCTATCGAACGCCGAGCGCGAATCCAGTAACACCGTCTGCTGCATTTCATTCACGTAACGCAGATTCAACAGGCGTCTTCGCCCACCGCGGGTGTAACGGGTCAATACCAGGTTGCGACAGAAAATGGAGTCAGGCGAAGTAGCCGAATAGTGATTGGCCGTGTCGATGTGCGCCTGCCGCGAAGGCTCATCGCCCAGCCGGTACAACTCGTCCCACTGGCCCTGCTCACTGATCCACAACCCTCTGCCACTCTGCGATGGACGCACCTGAAACGCCAGGGTGTTCTGCGGCCGAGCGCTCTCGGTGTCCAGTTCAATGGGCCAGAGCAGGCCGTTGCCAAAGCCGGTATCGCACAGCAGCACCCGGCCTGCGACCTGCGTCAGAAGGTAAAGATGCGTAGGCGGCAGAACCCGGTCACCGGTGCGGTAGACCACTCGCGCCAGATACGGCGTCGCCTCGATGCCCTGACGTTCCAGATGCGCCTTGAATGCCGAGTTCAGTTCATGGCAATAGCCGCCCCGATACCGCGCAAGCGAGCGCAGCAGTGTGTCAGGCGAGAGATTCGGCGGCCCGTTCAACAGCGCGTTGAGGTTGTTGAAAACGTAGCGTTGCGTCCAGGTGCGATGAAGACCGAACACATGATGTAGCTGTGGCGAGTGAGCCTGTGCGGTCATGAACACGTCCTTTGCCAGCGTCTGGCGTTCTTGTTGCGCCGTCTCTGTCACGCAGCCTGATGCCTTCATCAAACCAGGCAGATTAAGCCGCTTCGCCAACCCCTCCACAAACGAAAATCTGCAGAACAGTTATCGAGAAATCAGGTTCCACAGGCGCCCCACCTGCTGTGCATCATTCTGTTACCCACCGCCCCAAAACAGCGCAGGAAACGTTTCAGGTAACAGGTTCGGTATGGGGCAGGAAAAAATCCCGTCATCCATGCCCTCTCCAAAGCCCTTTTAAACCGGGCATCGACGCGACGGTGCAGGTCGTCAATTCAAGTTGGCCTTCAGATTGCATATGCTTGTATATACGAGTAGAGACAAGTTGGCAGACTGGTTCTGCCAGACAGATGTGAACGCCCTTTGCGGGCTGGTTTGGAATGATCGCCGAGGATTTTTTTGTGACAGAGAAACTTGTGACCGAGAAGCAAGACCTGAAGCAGGACTGGACCCGCCACCGCGAAGGCGAGGTACGTGCGGCACGAGGTACGAAACTGACGGCCAAAAGCTGGCTGACCGAAGCGCCGTTGCGCATGTTGATGAACAACCTGGACCCGGAAGTCGCCGAGAACCCCAACGAACTGGTGGTGTACGGCGGCATCGGGCGGGCGGCACGCAACTGGGAGTGCTACGACCAGATCGTCGAAAGCCTCACTCACCTGAATGACGACGAGACGCTGCTGGTGCAATCCGGCAAGCCGGTCGGCGTGTTCAAGACCCACAGCAATGCCCCGCGCGTGCTGATCGCCAACTCCAACCTGGTGCCGCACTGGGCGAGCTGGGAGCACTTCAACGAACTGGATGCCAAGGGCCTGGCGATGTACGGCCAAATGACCGCCGGCAGCTGGATCTACATCGGCAGCCAAGGCATCGTGCAAGGCACCTACGAAACCTTCGTCGAGGCCGGTCGCCAGCATTACGACGGCAACCTCAAAGGCCGCTGGGTATTGACCGCAGGCCTGGGCGGCATGGGCGGCGCGCAACCACTGGCCGCGACACTGGCCGGAGCCTGCTCGCTGAACATCGAATGCCAGCAGAGCCGTATCGATTTCCGTATCAAGACCCGCTACGTCGACGAACAGGCCGACGATCTGGATGACGCGCTGGCTCGCATCGCCAAATACACCGCCGAAGGCAAGGCCATCTCCATCGCCCTGTGCGGCAACGCGGCCGAGATCCTGCCGGAAATGGTCCGTCGTGGCGTGCGCCCGGACATGGTCACCGACCAGACCAGCGCCCATGACCCGCTCAACGGCTACCTGCCAAAAGGCTGGAGCTGGGACGAGTACCGCGCCCGCTCGGTAAGCGAGCCGGCCAATGTGGTCAAGGCTGCCAAGCAGTCGATGGCCGAACACGTCGAAGCCATGCTGGCCTTCCAGAAAGCCGGCATTCCAACCTTCGACTACGGCAACAACATCCGCCAGATGGCCAAGGAAGTCGGCGTCAAGGATGCCTTCGATTTCCCAGGCTTCGTGCCTGCCTACATCCGTCCGCTGTTCTGCCGAGGCATCGGTCCGTTCCGCTGGGCCGCGCTGTCGGGTGACCCGCAGGACATCTACAAGACCGACGCCAAGGTCAAGGAACTGATCCCGGACGACGAACACCTGCACAACTGGCTGGACATGGCCCGCGAGCGCATCAGCTTTCAGGGTCTGCCCGCCCGTATCTGCTGGGTCGGTCTGGGCCAGCGCGCCAAGCTGGGTCTGGCGTTCAACGAGATGGTGCGCAGCGGCGAGCTGTCGGCACCGGTGGTGATTGGCCGCGACCACCTGGACTCCGGTTCGGTCGCCAGCCCCAACCGCGAAACCGAAGCCATGCGCGACGGCTCCGACGCAGTCTCCGACTGGCCGTTACTCAACGCCCTGCTCAACACCGCCAGCGGCGCAACCTGGGTGTCTCTGCACCACGGCGGCGGCGTCGGCATGGGCTTCTCGCAGCACTCGGGCATGGTGATCGTCTGCGACGGCACCGACGAAGCCGCTGCACGGATCGCCCGCGTGCTGCACAACGACCCGGCCACTGGCGTCATGCGCCATGCCGACGCGGGATATGACATTGCTATCGAATGTGCCAAAGAGCAGGGCTTGAACCTGCCGATGATCGGACGTTAAGGGACCTGTCGGTCATCACCGACAGCCCTCGGGAACGGGCGTGAAAACGCCCGAAGGCCGGATGCCTGTTTTGAAGCTGCCACCATCCCTTTCAGGCGTAGGAGCATCGACAATGAATATGAAAAAGGCCCTGTTGACCACTCTGGTATCCGCTGGCTTGCTTGCCAGCGCCGGAGCGAGTCAGGCCGCCAGCTGGTGTGAATCGGGCAAGCCGGTGAAATTTGCGGGCCTGAACTGGGAAAGCGCCATGCTGCTGACCGACATCCTGCAGATTGTGATGGACAAGGGTTACGGCTGCACCGTGGACGCCCTGCCCGGCAACTCCATCGCCATGGAAAACGCCCTGAGCACCAACGACATCCAGATTTTCGCTGAAGAATGGGTGGGTCGCAGCGAGGTGTGGAACAAGGCGGCGGCGGCCGGAAAAGTGGTCGGTGTCGGCGCGCCTATCGTCGGTGCGGTCGAAGGCTGGTACGTACCGCGCTACGTGATCGAAGGCGATGCCAAGCGCAAGCTGGAACCCAAGGCGCCGAACCTCAAGTCCATCAGTGACCTGGCGCAATACTCGGCGGTGTTCAAGGATCAGGAAGAACCCGGCAAGGGCCGTTTCTACAACTGCCCGGCCGGCTGGACCTGCGAGCTGGAAAACAGCGAGATGCTCAAGAGCTACGGTCTGGAGAACAAGTACACCAACTTCCGGCCGGGCACCGGCCCAGCGCTGGACGCGGCTATCCTGTCCAGCTACAAGCGTGGCGAGCCGATCCTGACGTATTACTGGTCGCCGACGCCGCTGATGGGCCAGGTGGATCTGGTGCGTCTGGAAGAGAAGGCCGGGGTAAACAAGACGATCGATATCAAGGTCGGCGTGTCCAAAGTGTTCCATGATCAGGCGCCTGAGCTGGTTGCGATGCTGGAGAAGGTCAATCTGCCGATCGACCTGCTCAACCAGAACCTGGGACGCATGGCCAAGGACCGCATCGAATCGCCGAAGCTTGCCCGGATCTTCCTGAAAGAACACCCGGAAGTCTGGCACCAGTGGGTCAGTGAAGACGCCGCGAAAAAGGTGGACGCCTCGCTGTAAACGACTGGGCAGCCGGGCTGACAGTGCCGGTCCGGTTGCCCGTTCGTGGGTCCGATACACCTTACTTGAGAGCCGCTTATGTTCCCTGAAAGCTTCACTTTCTCGATCGCCAACTGGGTCAATGACGGCGTCGACTCGCTGGTGACCCAATACGGCGATGTGTTCCGGCACATCTCCGACACCCTGCTGTGGGCCATCGTCAATCTGGAAGGCCTGCTGCGCATGGCGCCCTGGTGGCTGATGCTGCTGATTGTCGGCGGCATCGCCTGGCACGCCACTCGCAAGGTCGTCACCACCGTCGTGATCGTCGGCCTGCTGTTTCTGGTCGGCGCGGTCGGCTTGTGGGACAAACTGATGCAGACCCTGGCGCTGATGCTGGTCGCCACGATCATCGCCGTGCTGATCGGTATCCCGCTGGGGATTCTTTCGGCGCGCAGCAACCGCCTGCGTTCGGTGCTGATGCCACTGCTGGACATCATGCAGACCATGCCCAGCTTCGTTTACCTGATTCCGGTGCTGATGCTGTTCGGTCTGGGCAAGGTCCCGGCGATCTTCGCCACCGTGATCTACGCCGCGCCACCGCTGATCCGCCTGACCGACCTGGGCATTCGTCAGGTCGATGGCGAAGTCATGGAAGCCATCAACGCGTTCGGTGCCAACCGCTGGCAGCAACTGTTCGGCGTGCAACTGCCACTGGCGATGCCCAGCATCATGGCCGGGATAAACCAGACCACCATGATGGCACTGTCGATGGTGGTCATCGCCTCGATGATCGGCGCTCGCGGTCTGGGCGAAGACGTACTCGTCGGCATTCAGACGCTGAACGTTGGACGCGGACTGGAAGCGGGACTGGCCATCGTCATTCTGGCGGTCGTGATCGACCGTATCACTCAGGCCTACGGCCGCCCACGGCATGAGGCGCATAAATGATGAGTGCGGAACAGAACAAGATCGTCGTACGAAATGTGTTCAAGATTTTCGGCAGCCGCGAAAAGGAAGCGCTGGCGATGGTCCAGCAAAATCAGAGCAAGGATCAGGTGCTGGCCAAAACCGGCTGCGTCGTCGGCGTGAACGACCTGTCGCTGTCGATTGCCAGTGGCGAGATCTTCGTGATCATGGGCCTGTCCGGCTCGGGCAAATCGACGCTGGTACGCCACTTCAACCGGCTGATCGACCCTACCAGCGGTGAGATTCTGGTCGATGGCGAGGACATCCTGCGCTACGACATGGAAGCGCTGCGCCAGTTTCGCCGACACAAGATCAGCATGGTGTTCCAGAGCTTCGGCCTGCTGCCGCACAAGACCGTGCTCGCCAACGTAGCCTACGGCCTGAAAGTGCGCGGCGAGACCAAGGCGCTGTGTGATGAGCGCGCCCGGCACTGGATCACCACGGTCGGCCTGAGCGGCTACGAAAACAAGTACCCGCACCAGCTTTCCGGCGGCATGCGCCAGCGGGTCGGTCTGGCCCGCGCGTTGGCGGCCGACACCGACATCATCCTGATGGACGAAGCGTTCAGCGCCCTCGACCCGCTGATCCGCGCCGAAATGCAGGACCAATTGCTGGAACTGCAGGCCAAGCTGCACAAGACCATCGTGTTCATTACCCACGACCTGGACGAGGCGGTGCGCATCGGCAACCGGATCGCGATTCTCAAGGACGGGCGGCTGATTCAGGTCGGCACGCCGAAAGAAATCCTTCACTCGCCCGCTGACGATTACGTGGACCGTTTCGTTCAGCGCCGCGTGGCCACTCTTTAAGGACCGTTGCAGATGTCGCGAGCAGAACAGATCGTCATCGGCGACGCCCCGGCGCGCTGGCAGGATGTGGTGGCCGTCGCCCGGCATGGCGCGCAACTGGTGCTGTCCGACGCCGCGTGGGCGAGGATCGACAACGCCCAGGCCATCGTCCGGCAGATCGTCGCCAGCGGCGAGCGCGCCTATGGCGTGAACACCGGCCTGGGCGCGCTGTGCAATGTCTCGCTGGAAGGCGAACAGCTCAGTCGTCTGTCGCGCAACACCCTGCTCAGCCATGCCTGTGGCGTCGGCGCACCGCTGGCCGACGAGCAGACCCGCGCGATCATCTGCGCCGCTCTGCTCAATTACAGTCAGGGCAAATCCGGCATTCATCGGCAAGTGGTCGAAGCGCTGCTGGCCCTGCTCAATCGCGGCATCACGCCGCAGGTTCCGGCGCAGGGCTCGGTCGGTTACCTGACCCACATGGCGCACGTCGGCGTCGCCTTGCTGGGCGTCGGTCAGGTCAGCTATCGCGGGCAGATCGTCTCGGCACAGCAGGCGCTGGATGAGGAAGGTCTCAAACCCGTCCTGCTCGGCGCGAAAGACGGTTTGTGTCTGGTCAACGGCACGCCCTGCATGACCGGCCTGAGCTGTCTGGCCATCGCCGACGCCGAACGCCTGACCCAGTGGGCCGACGTGATCGGCGCCATGACCTTCGAAGCGCTGCGCGGTCAGCTGGACGCCTTCGATGAAACCATCCTCGCCCTCAAGCCACATCCCGGCATGCAGATAGTCGGCAGCAACCTGCGAAGCCTGCTGGCAGGCAGCGAAGTGCTCGCCAGCAGTCAGGGCATTAGGACTCAGGATGCGCTGAGCATCCGTTCGATTCCGCAAGTGCACGGCGCCACCCGCGATCAACTGACACATGCCATTCGCCAGATCGAAACCGAACTGAACTCGGTCACCGACAACCCGCTGCTGCTCGGCACGCCCGACGCCTATCGCGTGGTGTCCCAGGCCAATCCGCACGGTCAGTCCGTGGCGATGGCGGCAGACTTGCTGTGCATGGCCGTCGCCGAACTGGGCTCGATTGCCGAGCGTCGTCTGGACCGCCTGATCAACCCGATGGTCAGCGGCCTGCCCGCCTTTCTGGTCAGCCAGCCGGGCGTCAACTCGGGAATGATGATCGTCCAGTACGTCGCCGCCTCGCTGTGCGCGGAAAACCGTCAGATGGCGCAACCGGCGGTTGTGGATAACTACGTCACGTCCGGCCTGCAGGAAGATCACCTGAGCCTGGGCACCAGCGCCGCACTCAAGCTGCACAAGGTGCTGGGCAACGCGACGCAGATTCTGGCCATCGAATACCTGCTCGCGGCGCAGGCCTTCGAATTCCTCAAGACCCAGCGCTTCGGCGTCGGAACGAACATCGCCTGGCAACTGTTACGCGAGCGGGTTCCAGCCTATGACGAAGACCGCTGGCTGGCGCCGGACATCGCCAGCAGCGCAGCACTGATCAACGAACAACAGACGCTGGAAAGGATTTTCCAGCGCTGCCGCGAACACACGGTAACCCAATAAAAAGCGGTCAAGGCCCGGCGTTACCCACGCAGGGCCGACGGCGGCGCGTTCAAGAAGCGCGCACGCCCGACATCAATCAAGGAGTAGCTGCATCGTGACCACCTCATCTGCCCACGCTTTCAACCTGATTCCCGGCCAACTGACACTGGCGCAATTGCGCGCCATTTATCAGCAGCCTGTGACCCTGACGCTCGATGCCAGCGCTGATCAGCAGATCGACGACAGCGTGGTGTGCGTCGAGCGCATCCTGGCCGAGAACCGCACCGCTTATGGCATCAACACCGGTTTCGGCCTGCTGGCCTCGACGCGCATCGCCAGTGAAGACCTGGAGAACCTGCAGCGTTCGCTGGTGCTGTCCCACGCCGCCGGTGTCGGCCAGCCGATCAGTGATGAACTGGTGCGAGTGATCATGGTGCTCAAGGTCAACAGCCTGAGCCGGGGCTTTTCGGGGATTCGTCGGGTGGTCATCGACGCGCTGATTGCGCTGATCAATGCCGAGGTCTACCCGCACATCCCGCTCAAGGGCTCGGTGGGCGCATCCGGTGACCTCGCGCCGCTGGCGCACATGTCGCTGGTGCTGCTGGGTGAAGGCAAGGCGCGCTACAAGGGCGAATGGCTCAATGCAGTCGATGCCCTGAAAGTCGCCGGCCTGACGCCGCTGACCCTGGCCGCCAAGGAAGGTCTGGCGCTGCTCAACGGCACGCAGGTTTCGACCGCCTACGCGCTGCGCGGCCTGTTCGAAGGCGAAGACCTGTTCGCCGCCGCCCTGACCTGCGGTTCGCTCACGGTTGAGGCGGTACTGGGTTCTCGTTCGCCGTTCGACGCACGCATCCATGCCGCACGTGGCCAGCGCGGACAGATCGATTCCGCTGCCTGCTACCGCGACCTGCTGGGTGAAAGCAGCGAAGTGTCCGAGTCGCACCGCAACTGCGACAAGGTTCAGGACCCCTACTCGCTGCGCTGCCAGCCCCAGGTCATGGGCGCCTGCCTGACTCAGTTGCGTCAGGCTGCCGAAGTGCTGGAAATCGAAGCCAACGCCGTGTCCGACAACCCGCTGGTGTTCGCTGCCGAGAACGACGTGATCTCCGGCGGCAACTTCCACGCTGAGCCGGTCGCCATGGCGGCAGACAACCTGGCGCTGGCCATCGCAGAAATCGGCTCGCTCAGTGAGCGCCGCATTTCGTTGATGATGGACAAGCACATGTCGCAACTGCCGCCGTTCCTGGTGGCCAACGGCGGAGTCAATTCCGGCTTCATGATCGCCCAGGTCACTGCCGCCGCGCTGGCCAGTGAAAACAAGGCGCTGGCCCATCCGCACAGCGTCGACAGCCTGCCGACGTCGGCCAACCAGGAAGACCATGTGTCGATGGCGCCAGCCGCCGGCAAGCGGTTATGGGAAATGGCAGAAAACGTTCGCGGGATTCTTGCCGTAGAATGGCTGGCTGCGTGTCAGGGTCTGGACCTGCGCAATGGCCTGAAAACCTCTCCGAAACTGGAGCAGGCCCGTGCCCTGCTGCGCAGCAAGGTCCCGTCCTACGACAAAGACCGCTTTTTCGCACCGGACATCGAAGCTGCCAGCCAGCTGTTGTCCTCCACTTGCCTGAACCCTTTGGTTCCTGCACGTCTGCTACCCAGTCTGTGATGCACCGCGAGCCTGGCAGGGCTCGCCATGGTCAATCGCTGCGGGGAGCCGGATGCAGGCGTTCTCGCAGCTATAGCCATACCAGTAATGAAATGGACCTGAAATGACGTCACGAGATGGTTTGAAACGCGGGTTATCCGCCCGCCACATTCGCTTCATGGCCCTGGGCTCTGCCATCGGCACAGGGTTGTTCTACGGCTCGGCCTCGGCGATTCAACAGGCAGGCCCCGCCGTATTGCTGGCCTATCTGATCGGCGGCGCGGCGGTATTCATGGTCATGCGTGCGCTGGGCGAAATGGCCGTGCACCATCCGGTGGCCGGTTCGTTCAGCCATTACGCCACACGCTATCTGGGCCCGCTGGCAGGCTTCGTCCTGGGCTGGACCTACGCGTTCGAGATGATCATCGTCTGCCTCGCCGACGTCACCGCATTCGGGATCTACATGGGCTTCTGGTTCCCGGAAGTGCCGCGCTGGATCTGGGTGCTGGGCATCGTGTTCCTGATCGCCGCGCTGAATCTGTGCAACGTGAAAGTCTTTGGCGAAACCGAATTCTGGCTGTCGCTGCTCAAGGTCGGCGCGATCATCGCGATGATTCTGGCGGGCTTCGGCATCATGCTGTTCGGCATCGGCAGCTCGACCACAGGCACGGAGATCGGCATCGCCAACCTGTGGGCGCATGGCGGTTTCATGCCCAACGGCGTCGCAGGTCTGATCGCATCGTTTGCCGTGGTGATGTTTGCCTTCGGCGGCATCGAGGTCATCGGGATTACCGCCGGTGAAGCCAAGGACCCGCAACGCTCGCTGCCGAGTGCGATCAATGCCGTACCGCTGCGCATCCTGCTGTTCTACGTACTGACACTGTTCGTGCTGATGTCCATTTATCCATGGCCACAGATCGGCACGCAGGGCAGCCCGTTCGTGCAGATTTTCGACAATCTGGGCATCGCGTCGGCCGCCACCATTCTCAACATCGTGGTGATTTCCGCTGCCGTGTCAGCCATCAACAGCGACATCTTCGGCGCAGGCCGCATGATGTATGGGCTGGCGCGCGATGGTCAGGCACCGGCCAGCTTTGCCCACCTGTCGCGGCAAGGCGTGCCGTGGATGACTGTCGTGGTCATGGGCGTGACACTGCTGGGCGGTGTGGTGCTCAACTACCTGATCCCCAAAGACGTGTTCCTTTTGATCGCTTCGCTGGCCACCTTCGCCACCGTCTGGGTCTGGCTGATGATCCTGCTGACCCAGGTCGCAATGCGCCGCGCCATGAGCGCCGAAGAAGTCGCCGAGCTGAAATTTCCGGTGCCGTTCTGGCCGTACGCGCCAGCCGCCGCCATCGTCTTCATGCTGTTTATCTTCGGCGTGCTGGGGTACTTCCCGGACAACCGCGCCGCGCTGATCGTCGGCGCGATCTGGATCGTGCTGCTGGTCATCGCCTACCGTCTATGGGTGAAACCCAAATCGCTGAAATCTGTCCCCTAGCCTGAGGAGGCCCTGGATGAAAACGCTCTGGAAGAACTGTCACATCGCAACCATGGCACACGGCACGTACTCGATCATCGAGGATGCCGCCATCGTGACTTCCGGAGCGTACATCGAATGGATCGGGCCTCTGGATCAGGTGGTGGAAACGGACTATGAAAACTGTACCGATCTGGGCGGAGCGTGGGTCACGCCCGGTCTGATCGACTGTCACACCCACACCGTGTTCGGCGGCAACCGCAGCGGCGAATTCGAGCAGCGGCTGCAAGGCGTGAGCTACGCCGACATCGCAGCCGCAGGCGGTGGCATCGCCAGCACCGTGCGCGCCACCCGCGCTGCGACCGAGGACGAGCTGTACATCAGCGCCGAACGTCGCTTGCGGCACCTGCTCAAGGATGGCGTGACCACCGTCGAGATGAAGTCCGGTTACGGGCTGGATCTGGAAAACGAACGCAAATTGCTGCGCGTGATCCGTCGCCTCGGCAACACCCAGCCGGTCACCGTGCGCAGCACTTGCCTGGCCGCCCACGCGCTGCCGCCTGAATACGCCGACCGCGCCGACGACTACATCCACCACATCTGCAACGAAATGCTCCCGGCGCTGGCCGCCGAAGGGCTGGTGGATGCGGTGGACGCGTTCTGTGAGTACCTAGCGTTTTCCCCGGCGCAGGTCGAGCAGGTGTTCATCACCGCCGGCCAGCTCGGCCTGCCAGTGAAGCTGCACGCCGAACAGCTCTCGTCGCTGGGCGGCTCAAGTCTGGCGGCGCGCTACAAGGCCCTGTCGGCGGACCATCTGGAGTTCATAACCGAAGACGACGTCATCGCCATGGCCGCGTCGGGCACCGTCGCCGTGCTGCTGCCGGGCGCCTACTACTTCCTGCGCGAGACGCAACTGCCGCCGATGGATGCGCTGCGCAAGCACGGCGTGCCCATCGCGATTTCCACCGACATGAACCCCGGCACCTCGCCCGGCCTGTCGCTGCGCCTGATGCTCAACATGGCCTGCACGCTGTTTCGCATGACGCCTGAAGAGGCACTGGCAGGCGTCACACTCAACGCCGCCAAGGCGCTGGGCATGGGCGATACACACGGTTCGCTGGAAGTCGGCAAGACGGCGGATTTCGTCGCCTGGGACATCGAGCGACCGGCTGATCTGGCGTATTGGCTGGGCGGCGATCTGGACAAACGCGTCGTGCGTCATGGTGTCGAATCACTGGTTTAAAGGAGAAGATTGTGGACAACGTTCTGACATTCACTCGCGGCCGACTTCCGCTGCTCATCAGCATGCCCCACGCGGGCCTCAAGCTCACGCCCGCAGTGGAAGCCGGGCTGGTGGACGAAGCGCTGAGCCTGCCCGACACCGACTGGCACATTCCGCGTCTGTACGACTTCGCTGCCGAACTGGGTGCCAGCACCCTGGCGGCCGAGTATTCGCGTTTCGTCATCGACCTGAATCGCCCGTCCGACGACAAGCCGATGTACGCCGGTGCGACCACAGGGCTGTTTCCATCGATCCTGTTCGACGGCGTGCCGCTGTTCAAGGAAGGACAAACGCCGGGGCCTGAAGAGCAAGCGAAGTACCTGAAGCAGATCTGGACGCCGTATCACCAGACGCTGGAGCAGGAACTGCAACGGTTGCGCGACGAGTTCGGCTACGCGCTGCTGTTCGATGCACACTCGATTCGCGGCCACGTCCCGCACCTGTTCGATGGTCGCCTGCCGGACTTCAACCTCGGCACCTTCAACGGCGCCAGCTGCGACGCGGAACTGGCCAGCAGGCTGGAACAGGTCTGTGCATCTGCCAAGGATTACAGCCACGTGCTGAACGGCCGCTTCAAGGGCGGCCACATCACCCGCCATTACGGCGACCCGGCGAACAACATCCACGCCGTGCAGCTGGAACTGGCGCAAAGCACCTACATGGAAGAATTCGCCCCCTTCCACTACCGCCCGGACCTGGCCGAACCGACCCGCAACGTCCTCAGGCCACTGCTCGAAACACTCATCGCCTGGGGCCAGAAGCGGTTTGGTCGGTAGCACACTCGCTCCGCGGTGTGACGCAGAGCATGGGCATGATCAGGTTCGGAAGTTGCTCACTTCTTGAGCAACCGCAACCCGTTGAACACCACCAGCAAACTCACGCCCATGTCGGCGAACACCGCCATCCACATGGTCGCCAGTCCGGCGAAGGTGATGCCGATGAACAGCACCTTGGTGACAATCGCCAGCACGATGTTCTGCTTGAGCACCGCCGAGGTCCTGCGCGACAGGCGGATAAAAGCGGGAATCTTGCGAAGATCGTCGTCCATCAGCGCAACATCCGCCGTCTCGATCGCTGTATCAGTCCCCGCCGCCGCCATCGCGAAACCGATCTCGGAGCGTGCCAGCGCAGGCGCATCGTTGATGCCGTCGCCGACCATCCCGACGCGGTGGTTCTGCGCATACAGCCCTTCAATCGCCGCCAGCTTGTCCGCAGGAAGCAGGTTGCCCTGCGCCTGATCGATCCCCACCTGATCGGCAATCGCCTTGGCGGTGTGCGGGTTGTCGCCGGTCAGCATCAGCGTCTTGATGCCCAGCTCATGCAACTCGGCGATGGCCTGACGACTGGTATCCTTGACCGTGTCGGCCACTGCAAACAGTGCCAGCGGACCGGTTGAGTCGAGCAGCAGCACCACGCTCTTGCCCTGCATTTCCAGTGCGTCCAGACGTGCTTCCAGTTCAGGCGAGCACAGCCCCAGTTCTTCCACCAGACGATGATTGCCCAGGTGATACAGGCGACCATTGATCTCGCCCTTCACACCGCGCCCGCCCAGCGCTTCGAAGTTCACCACCTCATGCACGGCAGCACCCGCGTCGGCCGCCTTGGCAATGGCCTGGGAAACCGGATGATCCGAGCGACCCGCAAGGCTGGCAGCGATGGCAGGCGCGGTGTCGGCTGCATCAGCGTGCAACGCCACGTAGTCGGTCTGCACCGGCTTGCCGTGCGTCAGGGTGCCGGTCTTGTCGAGCGCCAGGTAATCCAGCTTCTCGCCCATTTCCAGATACACACCGCCCTTGATCAGGATGCCTTTACGCGCCGCAGCCGCCAGGCCACTGACAATGGTCACAGGCGTAGAGATCACCAGCGCACACGGACACGCGACAACCAGCAGCACCAGCGCGCGGTAGACCCAGTCGAACCAGGCACCGCCAAAGAACAGCGGAGCCACCAGCGCAACCGCCAATGCCACGACAAACACCACTGGCGTGTAGATGCGCGAGAAGCTGTCAACGAAGCGCTGAGTCGGCGCACGCGAACCCTGAGCGGCTTCTACTGCGTGGATGATCCGCGCCAGCGTCGAGTTGTTCGCCGCCGCCGTGACGCGGTACTCCAGCGAGCCCGCCTGATTGATCGTGCCCGCAAACACCTTGTCGCCGACCGCCTTCTCGACCGGCAGGCTTTCGCCGGTAATCGAGGCCTGATCAATGGTCGATTGCCCGGACACGACTTCACCGTCCAGCGCAATGCGCTCGCCCGGCTTTACCCGCACGATTGCTTCCAACTCGACCTTTTTCGCTTCTACTTCAAGCCAGCTTCCGTCTGCCTGACGAACTGTTGCCAGCTCCGGCGTCAACTGCATCAGGCCGCTGATCGCATTACGTGCACGGTCCAGCGACTTGGCTTCAATGAGCTCGGCCACGGTGAACAGGAACATCACCATCGCCGCCTCAGGCCATTGGCCGATCAGCACAGCGCCGGTCACGGCGATGCTCATCAACGCATTGATGTTCAGGTTGAAGTTCTTGAGCGCAATCCAGCCTTTCTTGTAGGTCGTGAGGCCGCAACTGAAGATCGACACCAGCGCCAGCAGTGCGACAACCCAAGTCGGGCCCAGCGAAGCAAAGTGCACCACTTCCGCAGCCAACGCAGCGACGCCGGACAGCGCCAGCGGCCACCAGTGTTTCTTCGGCGCAGGTGCAGCGGCGGCGTTTGAATCGGCGCCCTCTTCGATCAGATCGGCCTGCATGCCCAGCGAACCGATGGCCTCGCGGATCGGATCGGTCGACGGCAGGTCATGCCAGACGCCGAGGATGCGATTGATCAGGTTGAACTCCAGTTTCTGCACGCCCGCCAGCTTGCCCAGCTTGTTCTGGATCAGGGTCTGCTCGGTCGGGCAGTCCATCGCCTCGATACGGAAACTGCTCAAACGCGCATCGGCTGATGTAGCGTTATCGAGCGTCACGACGGCAGGCGCTGCCTTGCTGGAGCAACACGAATGCGCATGCTCTGCGTGCACCTCTTCGTGCTCGTCATGACCGTGTGTCGGGGTAACTTTGCTGATCGGGCCCATTTGGCGCGCTCCTGGATTCTGCTTGTTGCCAAGTGAACACCCTGTAGCCACTATAGGGTCAAGCGCTAAAACGAGAAGCAGCCCATGAAGATCGGTGAACTGGCAAAGTTGACGGATACGCAGGTCGAAACGGTCCGTTATTACGAACGCGAAGGCCTGCTGCCCGCCCCCGCACGCAGCGATAGCAACTACCGGCTGTACACCCAGGCTCATGTGGAGCGGCTGTCGTTCATCCGCAACTGCCGCAGCCTGGACATGACGCTGGAAGAGATTCGCAGTCTGCTGAGTC
The DNA here is from genome assembly GCF_030209155.1 of Pseudomonas sp. fls2-241-TYG-175. Taxonomy (NCBI): domain Bacteria; kingdom Pseudomonadati; phylum Pseudomonadota; class Gammaproteobacteria; order Pseudomonadales; family Pseudomonadaceae; genus Pseudomonas; species Pseudomonas sp. fls2-241-TYG-175. The sequence continues at coordinate 149,819 of NZ_JARVSO010000014.1, forward strand.
TGCGTGACAGCCCGCAGGACCAGTGCGAAAGCGTCAATGCGCTGATCGACGAGCACATCGAACACGTCAATGCCCGCGTCGCCAGCCTTCAGGCGCTGCAGCAACAACTGCTCGACCTGCGCCAACGTTGCGGCAGCGGCGAGGCTGATCACTGCGCGATTCTGGAAAGACTGGAAGTGACCGGCGCCGTCGCCTCACCCGAAGGCGAGCCCTCCCATGTGGGGCGCAGTCACAGTCATTGAGGCTGCATGCGTGATGTATCGTGCCGATGCTCCGCGCTCATCGTTATACACAAGTCCTCTTGGACGAATACGATGATGATCGTTCCTACGCTCTGCGTGGGAATGCCTCCCAGGACGCTCCGCGTCCGCTCTCAAATGTGGCGCAGATGCTAGTCCAAGCTCCAGCGTTATCCACGTCATGCGCTCGGCTAACTGAACACTCAGTCTGTGCCATTTGTGACGCGGAGCGTCACGGGACGCATGCCCACGCGGAGCGATGGGCACGATCAGTGTTGAGGCTGCGTGCGTGATCTGATCGTGCCGATGTTCCGCGTCGGCATGCAGCCCGATCCTGGCTGTCACACAGCCTCAAAGCCATCCACATACAGGACCTGATAACGCACCATGGTGTCGCTGAGCCGCTGCCTGAGGTAGCCGTTCGCATGACCCAACGCATTCAGGATCTGCTCGGACTCGACCAGGTAGGACGCCCGCTTGGCGTGTGTCCATTTGGCAGGCGCTGACTGCAGGTTGGTGATGCGGTCACACAGCTTGACCGCTGCCGCTTCACGGGAGTGTTCGGCAATACCCTGAAAATAACGCTCCTCGGAAAACGGCACGATCAGGTTCTTGCTCAGGCACGCAACCGTTGATGCAACCTCGGCACCAAACGCCTCCGCCAACTGCGCTGTCGTCACATCGGTGTCTTCCACCACGTCATGCAACAGCGCGGCAGGCAGGGCAATCTCGAATGCACCGACGGGCTCTTCGCGATGGGCGAAGATCAGCTCATTGGCCACCATCGCCACGTGGGTGGTGTAAGGCAGATCCGAGCTGGTCATCGTCTGCCCGACATGAGCGTGGGAGGCGAACAACCAGGCTTTGTTATAGAGATGTTGCAGATCGAGGGTAGGCATCAGATGGTTCCTTTGCTGACGGGGTCTGGCTGACAACAGCTTGAATCTTCGCGGTGATAGGGACTGGGGGGAAGCACCACAACGTCTTCGACGTAGCGCTGTCGCGCAGCAAACCTGGTGGGAGCGGACTTGTCCGCGAAAAGGCCAGTACATCCGATGAAGATGCAGTGGACGAAGTGCAGCATTCGCGGACAAACGGAACGCCGCCCGGTCCGCTCCCACGAAAAGTGTCTATCCAGCAGATTACGTGTTGTATTGATAAGAGTGAGCTTGCTCTGGATCTTGCTTTCATCCAGCAGTACGCCACGTACATTAGCCCTTCGGCACATCCTCGATCGTCGGCTCGGACTCAGCCTCCGGCTCTTCAGCCGCTGGAGGTTCAGGTGTCAGGTCCAGAAGATCAGGCCCGTCGTCCTCAACACCCTCTTCCTCACCCTCCTCAGGCTCCACCACCAAAGGTGCCAGCAGACTCGGATCGGTCACGCCCGTCAGTTTCTTACGCAAACGCTGCAGATCCCCGACGCTCAGCTTCAACAGCTTGGCCGATTTGGTCTTGAGCAACTGGGTGACGCTTTCTTCCTCGCCCAACTGCGCCATCTGCCCTGCGAGGTTCATTGCCAGCACCTCACGCTTGTAGATGCCGGTGTTGTACTGATACACCGCCGCGATCAGCTCGCGCAGTTCCAGTGGCAGGCGCCAGCGGGTGCGCAGTGCAGACCCGAAGGAGGCCGAATACTGCTCCAGCGCCTGATCGATGGCCTGTTCATTCAGCTCACCGCCCGCCAGCAGCCATTCCTGCAGACAGCCCAGCACCGCCAGATCGCCCAGCGATTGCAGCATCCCGGCGCAGAAACAGCGCTCGACATCTAGCTCCAGCATGCCGCCCAGAATCCGAGCGTAATCCGCTGTGCGTTGCGACAGGGTCCAGAACTGACTGGCCTTGGCCAACAGCGCATCGCTGGTCAGCACCGCCATGCGCTTTTTGGCCAGACCCGAGGCGATAGCCGCCGTTTGCGGCGCGCCGAGTACCGCCATCGCGCCGCCCAGGGTCTGCACAGGCTTTCCCAAATGCTGAGCCGCCGTATTCGCGGCCGCGATGAGCACCGCCGTAATGTGCGGATCGTTGCGCAACTCCTGCTCCAGCAGCGTCGCATCAAGACCGCTCGCCCCCTGGCTCAGTTGAATCGCGTTGGGCACGTCAACAAACAGCGGCGCGCCATCAGCCACGTCGCGACGCTTTTCCAGAAACTTCATCAACGTCAGGCCCGGCGTCAACGCGGGCATATCACCCGGTGCAGCCGCACGACGTCCCAGCAACAGCCCTTCCAGACGCTGCTTCAGGCCCACGGTATCGATGGGTTTGGTCAGATACGCCGTCGGCGCGAGCGGCAGGACTTCACGCACGCTGGCCGCATCACTGCGGTTGCTGATCAGAATAAACGGGATCGGCGGCTGACGACGCAGGTTGCGAATGCCGCGCAACAGACTCAGTCCATCGATGGCGGGCAGTTCACGCGCAGCGATGACCAGATCCGGCAGGTGTTTCTTCATCCATTCGATGGCTTGCCTGCCGTCGGTGCACATCTCCAGTTCGATATCGCCACGCACACTCAGTACCAGCTCGCTGAGTGTTTCGCGAACCCACGGATCAGACTCAGCAATCAATACGCGAGGTACCGCGGGTAAAACTACAGCAGTCATCAGGACTCTCCGACATCGATGCGTTCACCTTAGCCAAAGCCTTCGCCCGGATATAGCCAAAACAGTGAAATACCTTCGTTCAGACCAAAAAAAACCCGTCGAAACGGGCTTTTTTTGTCTGTTTGGTCACAAATCAACCAATCCGTGACCGCACAGTGGATCAGGCAATTTCAGCGAAACACTCTTCGAGAATGGCCAGACCTTTGGTCAGCAGTTCGTCTTCGGCAGTCAGCGGGACCAGCACGCGCAGGACGTTGCCGTAAGTGCCGCACGACAGCAGGATCAGGCCCTTGTCACGTGCCTTGGCCACAACCTGAGCCACGGCCGCCGCGTTCGGCTTGTGCGAATCGCCGTCTTCGAACAGCTCCAGCGCAATCATCGCGCCCAGCGCACGGACTTCGCCGATGACCGGGTGCTTGGCCTGGATGGCTTTCAGGCCAGTGACCAGACGCTCGCCGACCAACTTGCAACGCTCCAGCAGGTTCTCTTCTTCGAAGATATCCAGCACCGCCAGCGCCGCCGCACAGGCCACCGGGCTACCGGCGTAGGTGCCGCCCAGACCGCCGGGCGCGATGGCATCCATGTACTCGGCCTTGCCGCACACGCCCGCCAGCGGGAAGCCGCCTGCAATGGACTTGGCGAAAGTGGTCAGGTCGGCCGCAACGCCCATCTGCTCCATGGCGAAGAAAGTGCCGGTACGGCCAGCGCCCGTCTGCACTTCGTCAGCGATCAGCAGAATGCCGTGCTTGTCGCACAGCTCGCGCAGACGCAGCATGAAAGCTTTCGGCGCCACGTAAAAACCACCTTCGCCCTGCACAGGCTCGATGATGATGGCGGCGATGTCTTTCGGCTCGGCGTCGTTCTTGAAGATGCGCTCGATGCTGGCGATGGAATCGTCAACGCTCACGCCATGCAGCTCGCACGGGTACAGCGCACGGAAGATACCGCCGGGCATCAGGCCCATGCCGGCCGAGTACGGCACGACCTTGCCAGTCAGACCCAGGGTCATCATGGTGCGGCCGTGGTAAGCACCGGTGAACGCGATCACGCCAGCACGACCCGTGGCAGCGCGGGCAATCTTCACAGCGTTTTCGACCGCTTCGGAACCGGTGGTGACCAGCAGGGTTTTCTTCTCGAAATCACCCGGCACCTTGGCGTTGATCTTCTCGCACAGCTCGACATACGGCTCGTAAGCCAGCACCTGGAAGCAGGTGTGCGTCAGCTTGGTCAGCTGTTCCTGCACAGCCGCAACGATTTTCGGGTGCAGGTGACCGGTGTTCAGTACCGCAATACCGCCCGCGAAGTCGATGAACTCACGACCTTCAACGTCGGTAACGGTGGCGTTCTTCGCCGAAGCAGCGAAGATCGGATGAATCTGGCCCACGCCACGCGGGACGGCAGCATGGCGGCGTTGCATCAGAGAGTCGTTTGTCTTGCTCATGTATTCCTCATTCGCCGCTCATCGGTCGGCGTAGCTCAAGGATCAAGCGGGCTGGATCAGTTGCAACAGCATACGATGATCGACTGTCGCAGCCTTCAGGCCACCAATAAGTTTCGGGTGCAGCAAAAGCCGATGACACGTCGCTCTCGCGCGCCATCGGCTGCAATAACTCTGGTTGGGCAGTCTGGATCAGACCGACAGGCAGAGGTATTTGATTTCCAGATAATCTTCGATGCCGTACTTGGAGCCTTCACGGCCCAAGCCCGAGGACTTGATACCGCCGAACGGTGCCAGCTCGTTGGAGATCAGGCCGGTGTTGATACCCACCATGCCGTACTCCAGCGCCTCGGCCACACGGAACACGCGGCTCATGTTCTGAGCATAGAAGTACGACGCCAGACCGAACTCGGTGTCGTTGGCCATTTCGATCACTTCGGCTTCATCCTTGAAGCGGAACAGCGGCGCCAGCGGGCCGAAGGTTTCTTCCTTCGCGACGGCGGCATCTTTCGACACGTTGACCAGAATAGTCGGCTCGAAGAACGAGCCTTCCATGCTGTTGCCACCGGACAAGACCTTGGCGCCCTTGCTCACGGCATCGGCAATGTGTTCCTTGACCTTGGCCACAGCCTTGTCATCGATCAGCGGACCGGTGGTGATGCCCTCTTCCAGACCGTTACCGATCTTGAGCTTGCCCACGGCAACCTTGAGCTTCTCGGCGAACGCGTCGTACACCGCGTCCTGCACATAGATGCGGTTGGCGCAGACGCAGGTCTGACCGTTGTTGCGGTACTTGGAGATCATCGCGCCTTCAACCGCCTTATCCAGGTCGGCATCATCGAACACGATGAACGGCGCATTGCCGCCCAGTTCCAGCGAGACTTTCTTGATGTCCTTGGCGCATTCGGCCATCAGCTGACGACCAATGTCGGTCGAGCCCGTGAAGGACAGCTTGCGCACGATCGGGTTGCCGGTCAGCTCGCTGCCGATATCGCCCGCGCTGCCCGTCACCACACTGAACACGCCCGCCGGAATACCCGCACGTTCGGCCAGTTCAGCCAGCGCCAGTGCGGAGTAAGGGGTTTGCGACGCAGGCTTGAGCACCATGGTGCAACCCGCTGCCAGCGCAGGACCGGCTTTACGGGTGATCATCGCGGCCGGGAAGTTCCACGGCGTAATCGCAGCCGTCACACCAATCGGCTGCTTGAGCACGATCAGACGCTTGTCCGGCTGGTGGCCGGGAATCACATCGCCGTAGACGCGCTTGGCTTCTTCCGCGAACCATTCAATAAAGGAAGCGGCATACGCAATCTCGCCCTTGGCCTCGGCCAGCGGCTTGCCCTGCTCCAGCGTCATCAACAGACCCAGGTCGTCCTGGTTCTCGATCATCAGCTCAAACCAGCGACGCAACTTGTTGCCCCGCTCCTTGGCGGTCAACGCACGCCAGGCCGGCAGCGCCTTGTCAGCCGCCTCAATCGCACGACGCGTCTCGGCCGCGCCCATCTTCGGCACAGTCCCGAGAATCTCGTTGGTTGCAGGGTTATTGACCTTGATCGACTGACCACCGTCCGCATCCAGCCACTGGCCGTTGATGTAGGCTTGCTGGCGGAACAGTTTGGAATCTTTGAGCTGCATGTCGGCCTCCTAAACAGCACCGCACAAGGGCGGAGCGAACAAATGAATATCGATGCACCCCAATTGGAAGTCATCGCCGGGAAAACATTCCATCGGCCTGAGCGATGCGCGGCGTATAGAAAGCGCGAAGACCGAACAAGAGCGTTTGAAATCTCAAACGAATCCTAGGGACTGCGGGGGTAAAGGACAATAGTCTGTTCGAAAAAAAGAACGGTGTGTAGCGGTGGGAATGGAGGTTTTGCCTGGTTTGCAGGCGCGGGATGGGCAAAGCGTGCGAAATCGACAACAGCCGCTCGCCAGCATGGACGCCCGCCCATCAGATGAGTATCATGGCGCCCGCGTTGCACCAGTAGCTCAGCTGGATAGAGTACTGCCCTCCGAAGGCAGGGGTCGTGGGTTCGAATCCCGCCTGGTGCACCATCTTCTATCCCTTGTATAACAAGGGGTTAGCTTCACTGCCAGAAACCTGTCCTAGTCCTGAAAGTCGTTTCTGCCACAACTTTGCCACACTCAAGTGTGGCGGGAATGGTCGAAATGGCAACAATCAGGAATCGCGGCGAGTATCAGTGGGAAGCTCAAATTCGCCGTAAGGGCTATCCAGCCCAGCGAAAAACCTTCGAAACCAAATCCGATGCCCAAGCCTGGGCACGCATGATCGAAAGCGAAATCGACCGAGGCATTTTTGTCTCTCGCGTCGAGGCTGAACGCACCGCCTTTCATCAACTCATTGATCGCTACATCTCCGAGATCGCTCCGAAGCACAAAGGCGCATACTCGGAAATCAAACGCATGGAAGCTCTTAAGCGTCATACATTGGCGACACATATCGTTGCCACCCTCACCTCTTTCGACTTTGCCCGTTACCGCGACGAACGCCTGAAGATCCGCAAAGGCAATACGGTGAAGCGTGAGCTGGCTTTGTTTCAGTGCGTAATCGAGGTCGCTCGGCGGGAGTGGGGAATTCATCTTGCTGAAAACCCGGTCAGGATGGTCAGCCGCCCTAGCTATAACGATGAGCGCTCGCGACGGCTCGACCCAGTAGAAGAGCAATACATCCTCAGCGCTTTGGAGCTTCGGCAGCGCCGCGCTGATGGAAACTATGCAGACGCCTCGCACAACCCATGGATACGGCCCATCGTCCAACTCGCTATCGAGACAGCCATGCGCCGTGGCGAGATTTTCGAGCTGCGCTGGATGCATGTGAATTTGGACCGTAGGACCGCGCACCTTCCTGCAACCAAGAACGGACTGCCCAGAACCGCCCCGCTTTAACCGAAGGCTATTCAGCTGCTCAAAGATTTACCGCGCTCGCTGTGCGGGCGAGTCTTCCCCACCACGGCTGATGCTCTCAAGAAGGCGTTTGTGAGAGGTCTGGAGCGTGCCAGGCTGAAATACTTAGGAGATTGCGGGTGGCGCAGGTAACGCCACAGGAAGACTTCCTGATCAATCTGCGCTTTCACGATCTGCGGCATGAAGCGACCTGTCGGCTTGCGACCAAGCTGCCGAATTTGATTGAGCTGGCTAGTGTAACGGGGCACAGGGAGGTGAACATGCTGAAGCGGTATTACAACATTACCGCGGAGGAGCTGGCGGCGAAGCTAGCTTGATCGAACCACACCCGGCGGCGTGGTAATTGCACAGACGGAGCATCATTTGCGCATGGCTGGATCAGTCGTGTGCGTCGGATGAGGCCAGCACACTGAGTGTCTTTGACCGGCAGAGTCGGCCAGAAGCAACCGGTCGATCCAGTCACCTTTCAAGGGTAGCGGGATTATGCAATCTATTGTTTGAGAGTGAGCCACTCGATAGGCTATCGACCTATTTGCGTCGGGAATCTCGGACATGGATGCACATTCTGTCATCGCCAGAAATTTCGTTGGGGGCGAAGCGTTCGAAGACGCGTCGTTCATTGGACGATTGCACGAAGCAGAAATCTGGGATCACGATGAATACTGGTTACTGGAGTGGGCGTTGTACCAACTTGCAACAGAAGCGAGCTTCAGCCTAACGCTCTTTCAGCGGGTGTTTGAAATATTCAGCTATAGTTTTCTGCTGTTTGGATGCCACTTCGATCGCAAGGATGGCTTCAAGATCCGCAACCTTAAAAGAAACCAAATTTACGATTTTCGTGAAAGATTCAAGATGGTTTTCGAAGGCTTCTTCGCTGGAAAAATGCCGGCGCCGACTCGCTTTGACGAAGCCAATCCGTGGCTCTTGGAGCGTTAATGTGCTGCCTGTCCGGGGATTGATGGCGGCTAACGTCTGAGGGGCAAAATGCGGCCATAGCGGACGTTTGCAATAGGTGAAAAGATATTTTTTTGTGGTGAACGCTCGCTTCCAAGCCCATCATTCGCCCTTTGCTCGCAATAGGTATTAAACAGACTTTAACGGAATCGGGTCGATAGCCACCGCTGCGCACCACGTCGTCTTCCAAGTGTACGAAAACGATCCCTTTCGGCACCTGAAGATCAGCAGTGGTTAGGAGGGGCTGTCCGAAGGCCTTTTCTATGAGCTTTGGAGAGGGATAGCAGGGGGCAGGGGTGTGCCGTCCTCATAGCAAGCTAATTCTTTTCGGGCGATCTGCACTAACTTTTCAACCTGAACAAATGGCAGATCCTCAGCGAATAGCGAAATTTTCAATGTGTTATCAGCATCACATCTGAAGACCTCGGCGCATATTTGATTGGTAGCGTTGATGAGCTCCAGTCCCAATCCATCACGGATCACGTCCGAAGCAATCTGAATCCGATATTCCATGTCTTATTCCTCGTTTCTCAACGTGCCCGATCAGCTAAAGGCCGATACCGGGTTTTAATGCGTCGTCTTACATCATCGCAATGATGGTTTCTGACCGATACCTGCTCCTGTTCAATCCACGCCGTGTGTGGAATGTCCGAAAACGACCCCTTCGACACAGGACTGACTGCAACGCGTTGAGGGATCGCCGGAGAGGGGCTGCTATCGACCAATTGCAGCCATTCTCTCAGGCAGTTCTCAGGCTTCGCTTTCATCCAATACCACTGGCGTCGCTGCCGTCCCCGCCAACAGACCTCCATCAATGTTGAACTCACTGCCGGTAATGTACGTAGCCTCATCGCTGGCCAATAACAGGGCCACCGCTGCTACTTCTTCGGGCAGTCCAAATCTTCTGAGTGGAGTGTCTCGAACGAGTGCAGCCATTCGCTCTTCACGACCGGCATCAGCGCCTAACATTGGTTCCCACATAGGGGTGAGGATGGCGGCTGGGTGGATCGAGTTGCATCGAACTTTCAGTCCCTGCTCGGCGCAGTAAAGAGCCACCGTCTTGGTGTGATTGCGAACGGCGGCCTTGGACGACGCATATGCAGCCGCGCCAGGAATACCAACCATTCCGGAGCGAGAGGAAATATTGATAATGGAACCAGTCCCGGTACGGCGCATGGCACGTATGGCGTACTTGCACCCAAGAAACACTCCATCGAGATTGGTGCGATGCACGGCCCGCCAGTCTTCCAGGCTCGCATGCTCTGGGTCGTGCTGCACGGCACCCTCCTCAAACCCGGTAATGCCAGCGTTGTTGACCACCACATCGAGACGGCCGTGCGCCTCCAGCACATGCGTTGTCACTCGCTGCCAATCTTCTTCGCATCGGACATCAAGGTCCAGATAACAGGCACGGTCTCCCAACGCCTTTACGGTCGCTCTTCCGAGCACATCGTTTACATCAGTGACGTAAACAAAGCAGCCTTCCTGTACGAACCGTTGTGCAATCGCAGCACCAATCCCTTGAGCCGCTCCTGTAATGATCGCGATTCTGGATGTCAGTTTATTGTCCATATATGAAGCTCCTCCTTCGTAAGGCGTGTGCACCAGTCCGTAGCAACAGTCTAAGTCCTACGCATTGCTATCGCTTGTAAGGCGTGCCTGATTGGCAGCCGGGTTTCGCGGGTCCGGACAGGACCGGTTCGCGCCAAGAGCCGACTGACGCCCCGGAAATAGGCTGAACTTGTAAACGACTCAATCGATCGTAATAACTACACACGATCATTCATAGGGAAAAATAATGTCCAAGCTTGCAGAGTACCGCCAGTTGGAAAAGCACCTCGCCGAGCAGCTCCAGGCACTGGAAACGATGAAGGGCAATGAGGGACTAAAAAAGGAGATCGAGTTCGAAACCAAGCTGCGCAAGCTGCTTGAGCAGTACGGCTTCAGCCTAAAGCACATCATTAATCTGCTGGGTCCACAGACACCGGCTCGTGGCCAAAGCGCAGACAAACCTGCAGGCACACGCAAACCACGTGAGCTAAAGGTCTACAAAAATCCGAATACAGGTGAAGTGATCGAAACCAAAGGTGGAAATCACAAGGCCTTGAAGGAATGGAAGGCAGAGCACGGTGCGGATGTCGTAGAGGGATGGCTGAAGAAGTAAAGCAGCCTCACCCGAAAGAGGGCCCGGGCGGGCCCTTTTGGGCGAGTATGCTTCAAGCTCGACCCTCTCAAACAGCCGGGCGCTTCTCTTCTCACTGAAAACCTGGAGTCATACACAATGGACGACTCTCGTTTCACACCCGAGCAGGTGGCAAAGCGATCTGGTATCGCTCAGGTGGATAAGGATGTGAGGCAATGGTTAGTAGGTCTTCCTGTCCCTGAGAGACTCGAATTTCTAAAGCGACCGTGGCCCCTGAATTACCGATACTCACTCATACTGCTCCAGGCCGCACAGTTACCGAGGCAGGCAAACGAGCACATGCTCAAGTACTGGCTGCGCAACGGTAGTCACAATGCAGCGCAGGAGCTTATCAGGCGGTTCTGGGAGAGACGAAGTTCTGGCAGATTGCTTCACAAGAGGAGCTTTCACCGGCCATGCGCGACTTCATGAATTACTACAGCCGTGGACGCCTGGACTCCAAATCCAACGAAAATAGACCTTGGCCTTTTCTGACAGGCAAAAGCCGGGAAAGCTATCGCATGCCGTCAGATTCACCAATGTGCATCATCGTAGCAACGTTGAAGGCGTTGATCGGGGATTCCTCTGACATGGGTAGCGGGTCAGCTTGCTACCCGTCATCCACATCGCCGTACAATCAGACTTTGTTTATAGCCGCTCTCCGCCAAGGTGAACGGGTAATTACTCACATCGAGCAGCTTTTGAAGCTCAGGAAGAACACTGGCTTCTTTGTAAATGACTTGGCATGAAGCGGCATCAAACAGCCCCCTAAGCTGAGCCCTGACCACGACTGCAATCGTTGGGGCGGACCTGACGAAGATGGAAACTATATCCAGTTGATCCGTCAGACCTCGGTACATGTCGATTGCCAAAACATTCTCAGGCTGATGTTCATTAACAAAAGCATACACATCACCTTGCCCCACCTTCAGCTGGAAAAAATATTTCTCGTGCATGTGCCTGATGTCAACGTCCAGACCCATGAGATCAATAACTGCCTGAATTTCCTTGCGAACTTCAAGATCGTCATCGCCGTCACCCTGCCAAGACACCAAATCCACCATGGATATTGCCAAGTAAAACTGGTGCGATTCGATTACTTTCATAGTGTAGCTCACGATTAAACCAAGGATTTCACGTTATCCAGTACCCGCTAGCAGCTTCAAAAACTCATGGAGAAACCTGCATAGCTAAGAGAGTTCTTCTTCATACTTCTGGATGTCAGACCAGCTCAACAATTCAAGTATCTGACCCGCAAGTTCTTGTGCGCTCAACCAGCCAGGCAAGCTGAACACTGACCTTGAGAAACAACGCGTTTCCTCTGGCGCCAGATTTTGAAGGGTATGCGATAAGTCCTTGAGCTTTTGAATTAACTTCACATCCACTTTATCTGCACATAACGCCAAGAAAAATGTGTCTGTCCCTGAATACTGGCCTATCAGCTCACAGCATGGGCAGTCAGGTATCGTTTCAACCTTCTGTTCGGGCGTTAACGCAAGAAGCATGAGTACATTCCCAAGCTCAAAGACAGATTTGATCCGTGACGTATCGCCAGCACCGTACCACTCCCAGATCAGATCACTTATCGGCTTAATCACTTTAGCCTCTAACGATGAAAAGACACCCATCGAGCCATGCTCTCCGGCGTTGACATAGCGTGTGCATACTCTACTACTCTCGCCATCCGCATGAGAAATTCATCCAACAGAGTATGAATGCCCGAAACAGCCGCTGAGACATCGAGAACCTGGCGGGTAACCATCCTGCTTTCGCCAATGAAATAACTCACCACACAATAGGCTTGTCGTCCCAATCCCAGAAAGTCCCACTGTCAGCCGGCCCATGCGCTCCTACCACCTCAATAATGCGCTCCGCTGTGAAAGCCGGTTCGAAGAGTTGTCCTTTAGGCACGTTCGCCTGAAATGGTTGAGAAAGCTCCGTGTCAGTCGTGCCTGGGTGTATGGCCAGAACAGTCGAGGCCTGGTTCAGGCGTTTCAATTCGATGCTGGCCGTATGCAGCAACTGGTTGAGTGCCGCTTTGCTGGCCCTGTAGCTGTACCAGCCGCCCAATCGGTTATCGCCTATAGAACCAACCCTCGCGGAAAGCGCCGCGAAGGTGGCCGGTTGTTTGCGCAATAACGGGAGCAGGTGTTTAAGCAGCAGGATTGGCGCAAAGGTGTTGGTCGCGAAGCTCGCTTGCATGCTCGCAAGCGTCAGTTGTGCCAGGCCCTTTTCCGGTTTTGCGCCGTCCTGATGAAGAATGCCAAGCGCACTGATGACGAGGTGCAGATGCTCGCATCCTTCAAGCGTCTCACTCACAAGCGCCTCAAGGGCTTGTTCATTGCGCGCGTCGCAGTCGACTCGCTTGAGGCGTTGGCCATATTGCTCTGCAAGTTTTGCCAGCCCTGTGGAGGTGCTGGCTTCTCGCGCGACGGCCCATACCTGAGCCACGTCGTCGCGAGCAAGCAAAGCCGCGCACAGTGCCAGGCCGATACCCCGGCTGGCTCCGCATATCAGCACGTTGGCATCGCTGTTCAGTTCGGGGATCAAACTCATGAGGCACCTTGAGGAGCATGGCTGAAGTAGGTTTATGACTCCGGAGCGAGGCATGACGTTCAGGTGGACGATAGCGACCAGCAGTAGAGGGTCAAGGGTTCTGATAGATTGTTTGAAATACCTGACCGAGAACGGCGATCAATGAGAGTTATTCGTAGCAAAGACTTCACCGCCACTCGGCCCTGGGGGGCGGACGACATAGCTAACATGGGTGGAACCACCGTCCGCCTGCACTGGACCGACCAGCCCTATAAGTGGCATATCAACGATGGTGAGGAAGTTTTCGCCGTCCTCGACGGAACGGTGGATATGCACTATCGCGAGTCAGGCATCGAGCGCGTCGTGACATTGGTGGTTGGCGACGTGTTTTTCGCAGGGGTTGGATGTGAACATGTTGCGCATCCTCGTGGGGAAGCACGGATTCTGGTTATCGAACGTGAGGGCAGCGTTTGAGTTGACCAGGCTATCGCTCGTCATTGCCTATCCAGGCTTATGGATTTGCCTTCCCTAGACTGATGGCGCTTGTGGTGAAGCGCGCCAGCTATAGGCTTTGAGCTGCCTTCTTGGATGACTCCATGGCGAGTCAGATGTACAGGTGATATCCATCTGCTGTTCAAACCGTGGATTTTATGGATTTCATAAAATCATGTTTCAAAAACGCTAAAGAGTATTAGCTTAAGTTTCCAGCCAACTCACCAAGTCATCACAACTAAAAAACATCCCACCTCATCGTGCCAGCGCTTCAAGTTATTTCCAAACCGACACAGTTGTTAACGAACGCAGTTCAAGCTTGGCAGTTCTGTTTTTTTGCTTCAGGATCTTCGCCCTTTCATCGACACACCCAAGCAACCTGAGTTTTATATAAATAAACCCATTCAAATTAATAAGGAATGACATGGCGTTTTGTCACAACTGCGCAAAGGAACTGACTGAAAAAGGGGATACCTGCCCGCACTGCAATGCATCGAGAGATATCATATGGACACCAGGCGCGGTGTCATCAAATGCTCCAGAATCGACATTCTGGTATTTTGAAGTCTTGAGGAAATATGCTGTTTTTAGCGGCAGAGCGCGCAGACAAGAATTCTGGATGTTTTTTTTGATAAACCTCCTGATATCCATAGTCCTCGGTTTTCTCGATGGTTTTTTGGGCACTGACCAGTTGATCTCCGCCCTCTATTCCATCGCGGTCTTCCTTCCCGGACTTGCCGTAGGCGTTCGCAGGCTTCATGACACTGATCGCAGTGGCTGGTGGATGCTGGTACCGATAGTCCCTCTCATATTCAGTTGCCAGGAAGGACAACGCGACGGCAATCGATTCGGCCCCAGTCCCAAATAAAAAACGCCTACTGAAGGTGTGATCGCTGACCACACCTTCTGCCTCGGTACTACGCCGCGACAATCCTGATCGTCCAGAAATCCGATGCAAGATTCGGGTCCATCAGGTAGCTGTACGGCATGGTGAAGTAGCCATGCATGCCCCATTTGACGCCCCAGGAGTTGCGCATGATGAAGACCTGTTTCGCATCGTCGTAGCCCGCCGCGAGCACACAATGGCCGCCAAGCAATTTCTCGTTAGGGGCTGGCATCGGGACAATGCCTGTCTTGGCGACTTCATCGCTTTCGAGGCTTTCATAGACGCCAAAGCCTATGACGAAAGGATATCCAGCGGCCAGACATCCTTTCATCTGGTTCAGGTTCTGGGCGACCTTCTGGTAGGAGACAGCCTTGTACCGCTTGGCATGGGCGTAGCAGGATTTGGTGGGTTTGACGGTGAATTTGGTAATGTCGTACGGCCATTCGGCTTCATCGCAGTCGCCTTGTTCGGCAACGCTTTTGATACCGTGACGAATCATTGCACCGCTGTCCGACTCCACGGTGTGCTCGATGACACGCTCGTTGTAATAGATGAACAACCGGGAAGGCGTGAACGCGGGGACAAGCTTCTGTTTCATGCGATCAAACTGAATGGCAGCTGCAATACCATTCGCTGTGCAACTGCCCAACTGACCCTGATCGTAGATATTGGGGCAATGAGGACGCAGATCCACATGACGTGGAAGCGAGGCCAACTGCTCGACGGGCGCGGCGTACAGATGATCGCGATGATCCGGTACGTCACGAATCCAGCCGTACTGTTTTACGGTATACGTCATCGTTTACTTCTCCACTTGAAAACAGGCTGTTTAATTAGCCATCAGGCACAGCAAAAAACTCTTATTGGAAATGGCCATCATTCAGGCAGCCATTGGCTTACTGTTCAGCTTATTAATCAGACATCAGTTTTTTATGGAGAGGGATGAAGATTTATTTAGACGAGTTTATTCATGGGCATCAAGGTGCAATATCAAAACGACACATTACAACTGCAATAAGATGGGTAACTATTTGATGTGTAAGTGCCGACTGCAAAAATCAAGAAACTTTAAATTCTCCAGCACATTTCCCAACCTCGTGATATCTGAGCCTGATTCAGCACAAGGGTTAAAACGATCAAGGGCTGCTGCGCAGCCCATCGCTGCCGTCGTAACCTCCGAGAGCTCCCACGCCCTTCGGGCAGAAGCAGACTCAGGGCTTATCAGGCAGAAGCGAGCTCACGCTGCCATCGAGATCGTGCCTCAAAACAATCACTGATATGTATCCACATCCTCAGCCGGATAAAACTCGCCCTCTCTCCCTTCCAGCCGCTCACGCACGATCACCTCGACGCTGGCCACTGCTGCCTGATCGTCAGGATTGACCAGTTGCAGGCACAGGCGTCGGGCGTTCTGATCGTGGGTGCCTTCGCTGAGCATGTCGTGGGTGACGATCTGTTCGCCACGCCACAGGCACAGTTGGGTGTGCGTCCCACCGAGCCAGATCTCGTTGATTGACGAGAGGTCGGTGGTCGCCAGTTGGTCCACGGTGATGGTCTTGTCCATTGAGCTGTACCTTTTCAAGTGAGTCGATACAGGTCTGACGTACAAGCGCAGCGGGTCGTTCCCCGTGTCGACGGTTTGACTACACCAATGGCGGTAAACCCCGCCTCTGATGAATGCTCCTGGCCCAGCTCGATCCCGGCTGCCCGGATTTCAGCCACGAACCGTCAAGGCCGCGAGGCAATCTCGTCCAGATGATCGAGCAGATCCAGAGCGTCTTCATACACCCTCAACGCCCCTGCCCTTTCCAGCTCGCCTATGTCGTAGCCGCCTGAAAGTACCCCGATGCCTGTAGCCTTGCAGCGTCGGGCGGCGAGCATGTCCCAGATGGCGTCGCCGATCACCAGACATTCGTCGATGGGCACGTTCATGTGTTTTGCGGCAGCCAGAAACAGGTCGGGATCGGGCTTGCCGTAGTGGACGTCGTCACGTGTGATGATGTCGATCTTGTCCGCCTCGAGCCCCAATGCCTTGAGGTTGATGTTGGCGGTATCGACGCCGCCGCTGGTGGCGATGCACCATTTCAGGTTCTCTTGGCTGAGGGTCTCAAGCAGTTCGATTGCGCCGGGCAGCGCGATGATCTGCCCCTGCAACCGCTCGTAGGCGCGGGCATGTTTTTCGCTGAGGCGTTCGGCCTGTTCTTCGCTGATGTCCAGACCGGTTTCGCGAGACAGGGATTTCAACATGAGGCCACCGCTCATGCCGATTTTCCGGTGAATGCGCCACATGGCGAGGGGGATGTCTTCCGAGTCGAGGGCTTCTTTCCAGGCCGCAACGTTTTGATAAACGCTGTCTGTCAGCGTCCCGTCCAGGTCGAAGATAAATGAGGTCTGCGGGCGCATTGGAATTCCCTTTGGGTAAAAATGCTCATGAGTAGAGCACCAGGGGCATGCGGTGCAAGACCGACCCTTGATGCCTTGACGACGAAAACGCTGACCCGTCGAGTCAGGTTCGAGAAGGGTGTGAGGTGCGAACGACAGGTGCGTCACGCACGGCCATCAGGGCCGCGACGCTGCAGTTGCCCGCCACCAACTCTTGATGTGACGGAACACGATGGAGTTGGTTCGGTTGATATCAGTGGCCATGCCCCGAACGGACATTGTCTGCGCGCTTACCCACCAAACGACGCATACCGCAGGGGAAGGCCTGTGGTGAATTTGATCTGCTCCATGGCGAAGCTGGAACTGACGTCGGTAATGCCGGGGATGCTGATCAGCTGTTTGTACACCGCGTCGTAGCCCGCGATGTCGGCAACGACGATGCGCAGCAGGTAGTCGGTGTCGCCGGCCATGCGGTAGCACTCGACCACTTCGGGTAAATCGCCGACGGCGCTGTGAAACTGTTCGAGCCAAGCGGCGTTGTGCTGGTTGGTGCGGATCGCGGCGAAGACGCTGACGGAGACGTTCAGGCGCTGCGGGTTCAGCAGGGCGACGCGGCGGTCGATGATGCCGGTTTCTTCCAGCTTCTGAATGCGTCGCCAGCAGGCGGTGCTGCCCAGGCCGATGCGCTCGGCAATGTCTGCAACCGAGCGTGTGCAGTCGGTTTGCAGGCTGTCCAGGATGGCTCGGTCGAACTTGTCCATGTGGGTTCCTGTGTTTGTGGTTCGGCTCTGTATCGGACGCGGAGCGTCTTGGGCGGCGTTACCACGCAGAGCGCTCATCGTTATACACAAGTCCGTCTCGACACTGATCGTGCCCATCGCTCCGCGTGGGCATGCCTCCCGTGACGCTCCGCGTCACATGCGCGCCGCCGTACGACCGGTATTTACGCAACTATTGGTATAAAACTAACCCCCGCCAATCAAACTGTAAAATTTTTATCATCCAAAAGCACTTGAAGCAGAATTATTTTTCACTCACAGCCAGTCAACCCGCACAAATATCAAAAATTTTTCGCGTCGGCGTCGGTAATCTTTTCACCATCAACCTTGACCCGATAAACAAGCGAATTGCCCATGACCAACAACGCCCTCTACCTGGATTACGCCGCTACCACACCTGTCGATGAGCAGGTCATTGAAGCCATGGTTGCCTGTATGGGGCGCGAAGGGCATTTCGGTAATCCGGCGTCCAGCGGGCATGGTTACGGGCAGGTGGCGCGGCAGGCGGTCGAGCAGGCTCGTCGTCAAGTGGCGGACGCAGTGGGTGCGCCTGCCGATACGGTGATCTGGACCTCTGGCGCGACCGAGTCCAATAACCTGGCGATCAAGGGCATCGCCTATGACAGCACGGCGCAACGTCGCCACATCATCACCAGCGCTGTGGAACACAAGGCCGTCATCGACACGGTGAAAACGCTGGAGCGCCAGGGCTTTCCCGTGACCTGGTTGCAGCCGGACGCCAATGGGCTGATCCAGCCGCAGGCCGTGCAGGCGGCATTGCGTGAAGACACGTTGCTGGTGTCGTTGATGCTGGTGAATAACGAGCTGGGCACGCTCACCGATATCGCCAGCATCGGCACGCTGGTGCGCGAACATGGCGCGCTGTTTCACGTCGATGCGGCGCAGGCGGTCGGCAAAGTGAAGGTGGATCTGGCGAGTCTGGCGGTCGATCTGATGTCGTTCTCGGCTCATAAGGCGTATGGCCCGAAAGGTATTGGTGCGCTGTACGTAGGCCCGCGTGCTCATGCATTGCTGCAGGCGCAGATTCATGGCGGTGGTCATGAAGGCGGTTTTCGTTCAGGTACTCTGGCGACGCATCAGATCGTCGGCATGGGCGAAGCCTTTGCGCTGGCGGTCAACAAGGCTGATGCGGAAAATCGTCGCATCGCGGAGCTGAGCAGTCATTTGCGCGAAGGGCTGTTGGCACTACCGGACGTGCAACTTAACGGCTGTCCTGAGCAACGTATTCCGCACACCCTGAACCTGTGCATCACGCGCAGCGGATTCACCAGTGCGCAGCTGTCTCACGCGCTGGCACTCTCTTCGACCTCGGCCTGCAACTCGGCGAGCAATGCACCGTCGCACGTGCTGCTGGCGATGGGGCTCGATACCAACAAGGCAAAGGCTAGCGTACGCGTCAGCCTCGGTCGCTACACCACGCAAACCGATGTCGAACGCGCCATCGAGGTATTCAGCAAGGCGTTCACCGCGCCGGCTGCGTTCTGGTAACTCCGGCCTTCAATGCAAACCGCTCAAGGTCTCTTAACAGGGACGCTTGAGCTGTTTCGTCTTTATCAGCCCGGCGAAACACCACCGCCCTCATCCGCCACGATATCCGGGTCATCCGAATACACCTCGGGCTCGTCATCCTCATAAGCCTCATCGTGCTGGGTGCGCTCCAAAACCTCGTCGCCCTTCTCGGAGCCTGCGCCCGGCTTGTTGGCGTTCATGTTAAGCACCGGATCGGCCTCACGGTCGTATTGGCCCAGCTGCGGGCTGGCAGGATCTTCTCTGGGTACTTCGTTTGTCAGGATGAAATCGGTTGTCATGTCGGCCACCTCTTTTGTCTTGCCAAAGAAAGTGGACGTGCCTGAACGCCAAGGGTTCGATTCAGGTGACGAGCGCGTCTATACGGCGCGTTTGCTGCCGTCTGTAATCTTCATGATACAAAAAGACACAATTGGCACAGATCTTCCAAGTGGAACGGCCGTGCCATGAACCATTGGCATGCGCTGCACACAGGAGGTGCCCACACGCACCAAAGTGCAGTTTTCGGACGCCGAGTCGTCCATTAACAGTGCAATGCCAGACCACAAGTCGTGCGCCTTGCCAGGAAAGGAGTCTACCCATGCCACATCCAGCTCATGCCAGACCACCGCAATGCCCTTCACGGGCTCAGATGGCTGCGCCCGCAACGGGCCTGCCCGCTGTAACGGCTTCATGTTCGACCTTACCGACATACCCTTCCGACTGATTCAACACACAAGGCGCAAGCCTTGAATCAATAACCGAACACCCTTGTTTTGCCTTATCGGCAAGCACTTGCGTACTGCTGTGTGCCCGCTACTAACTAACAACGGAAAACTTCGCAACAACACACTTATCGTTCGACAATTTATTTTGATTAACATCACTTAGCCACCACTCAATCCATGGCTGAGCTTTATATTTAACTCGACCTGCAATCTTTTACAGCCGGAGCCACTTGCCGTGAATACATGACCCACTAACGCACCAACTTGACTCGAACCTTACAGTATTGGTGCACGTGATTTTATGACCGAGCGGTCATGTATTTTTCAATTCGTCTGACTCCTCAGAGGGGTGAACTTCGGCCTCTGAATGGGTATTGGCACTATTCATTTGAAGGTGATCCCTGCCGAAACAGCGCTTAATCGCAAGAAAGGTACAGGAATGCGACATCCGCTCTGGAACGCTGCATACAGGCACACCACCAACCATTTCTGGCACAGCGGTTGCAAAGCAGGATTGTTATCAAGCAACACGTTTGCTCGTAGTGGACATAACTAATAAGCAAGGATTCGCAATGCTATCGCCCTGATTGAATATCGCGCTTTGCCCTCTTGAGTCTGTGCCTCTTCAGGCTCGACGGCGTCGTGCGCTTCAACGAATGTGCAGGTCTCCATCATTCGAACATTCGCCAATGTTTGAACGGACTTTTATTGCCCTTCAACTACCCGAGGGAGCGTTAATGAATGATGCGGTAATAATGAAAGCGGTCCCTGTACCGCCGCCGGAAGAAAGTCCGACGGTGTGGCAGAGCATTCCCTTCAAGGCCAATACTTCGCGACCTGGCGGCCTGAAAAAATCGCACGTCTTCGTGTTGATCGCAGCCTCGGTACTTATTCACGGTGCCGTGTGGTGGTACATGCAAACTGCCAAACCGGAAGTGCCGGAAGTTCCGCCACAAGTTCCGGAAATGACCATTGAGCTGACCAGCCCGACGCCTCCAACCCCGGAGCCACCGCCGCCGCCTGAACCACCACCTCCGCCGCCTCCCCCGCCACCGCCGCCCGAGCCGGAACAACCGGTCGAGGACCCGGATGCGGTCGAGCCGCCGCCCAAGCCCATCGAAAAGCCGAAGGTCGAGAAGCCCAAGCCGGTCAAGAAACCTGAGCCTGTGAAAAAGCCGACGCCGCCTGCACCGCCAAAACCGGTCGCAGCCCCCGCGCCAGCAGCACCGCCGACGCCAACGCCTGCGCCACCCGCTCCGGCAGCGCCAGCAGCACCTGTGAAGGAAAGCGCAGCGGTCTCCGGGCTCGCCAGCCTGGGCAACCCGCCGCCCGAATATCCGGGCCTGGCCTTGCGACGCAGTTGGGAAGGCCGCGTGGTGCTGCGCATCAAGGTGCTGCCCAACGGCCGTGCCGGCACGGTCGAGGTGACCAAATCCAGCGGCAAACCGGTTCTCGACGAGGCGGCGGTGGAAGCGGTGCGCAACTGGAAGTTCATTCCGGCCAAGCGTGGCGACACACCGATTGAAGGCTTCGCGACACAGACCATCGATTTCAAGCTGCCGGAATGATCCGGCGTATGACCACTGACAATTCTATTAAAGCTGGTGAGGTGTAAACCATGAACGCATCGCTCTCTTCCATGATCGTACCCGCCGTGCTCTGGGCGCTGATTCTGTTTTCCGTACTGAGCTGGGCCTTGTTGCTGATCAAGTCCGCGCAATACGTGAAGCTGAAATCCCAGAACAAACACTTCACCAAAGCCTTCTGGGGCGCGCCGGACCTGCTCACCGCCGCCGAACATGCGTCGCAATACCCAGGCTCGCTGGCACGCATCGCCAACAGTGGTTTCGAAGCCATGGCGGTGGACGAATCACCGCGTACCACGCAGCAACTGGCGCACACCATCAACCGCTCGGACCGCCTGGAGCGCAACCTGCGCCAGCAGATTCAGAAGGAACGTCGCTCGCTGGAAAGCGGCCAGGCGATTCTCGCCAGTATCGGCAGCACCGCGCCCTTCATCGGCCTGTTCGGAACGGTCTGGGGCATCATGGAAGCGCTGCAAAGCATCGGCCTGACCGGCTCGGCCAGCCTTGAAGCGGTTGCCGGTCCCATCGGTCATGCACTGGTCGCCACCGGCGTCGGTATCGCGGTCGCTGTGCCTGCGGTACTGATCTACAACTTCTTCCTGCGCCGCCTCAAGCTGGCTGTGGCCGACATGGACGACTTCGCCCATGACTTCGACGCCCTCGCCCAGCGCAGTGCCTTCGCCGTATCCCGTCAACCCATCGCCAGCAAGCAAGGCCACGCCGTGCGGGAGGCAAGCTAATGTCGTTCTCCACTCAAGACAGCGATGAAGTGCTCAGCGAAATGAACGTCACGCCGCTGGTGGACGTGATGCTCGTGCTGCTGGTGGTGTTCATCGTCACCACGCCGCTGATGACCAACGCGATCAAGGTCAACCTGCCCAAGACCGATTCGGTCGCCCCGGCCGAGAAGAAGGATCCGGTAGTGGTCAGCGTCGACCAGAGCGGCAAGTTCTTCCTCGCCAAATCGGAAATCGCCCCCGAACTGCTGGAGAAAAGCCTGCAGGACGAGAAGGCCAAGGATCCGGACATCCGTGTCCAGCTGCAGGCCGATACCGACGTGAACTATGGCCAGGTGGCCAAGGCCATGGCGTCCATCGAGCGCTCGGGCATCACGAAGATTTCCGTCATGACGGCCAAATGAACTGAGGGTTTCGCCCCGCGAAACCCGCTGAACCGACTCCCGCCAACACCATCGTCCGTGGGCTGAAAAGCCCCTGGAGGGGAGCGGCTTGCTGGAAACCAACGCAGTGGAACTCCCGCACGGCACAACCGCGCAGGAATAGAGGGCTCACAAGGCCATTTCAATAATGTCTGGACCAAGTCGGAAATAACCATGCTGATGAATCTTCCCGGATACACCCTCAAGCCACTGGCCCTCGCGGTCCGCCGTCACCCTCGCGCCCTGCTGTGCGCCCTGGCCATGGGCATGAGCGGTGCCCATGCGGCCGAGGCCGTTGAAGCGGACACCGCCAGCGAATCCGTCTCCGCTGCCGCCGTCGTGCCCGCCACGACCCAGCTGCAACGCGTTGAAGTGACCGGATCGGCGATTCGCCGGGTCGACGCCGAAACCGCTGTACCGATCACCATCCTGCGCGCCGATGATCTGAAGAAACAGGGCGTGACCACCACTCAGGAAATGGTCCAGCGCATTACCGGCAGCCAGTCGATCAACAACAGCGCGGGCTCTGTCGGTACCGGTTCAGGGGGAGCTTCCTTCGCCGACATGCGTGGCATTGGCCCCAACAAGACACTGGTTCTGCTCAATGGTCGCCGGCTGGCCAACAACGCCATCTCGGGTGTCGGTTCGCCGAACGGCAGCGCCATCGACCTGAACATGATCCCGTTCGCCGCCATCGATCGGGTTGAAGTCCTGCGTGACGGTGCATCGGCCTTGTACGGCACCGATGCCATTGGCGGTGTGATCAACTTCATCACCAAGAAGACCCTGACCGACGGTTCGCTGACCCTGGGCGGCGAGACACCGACCCACAGTGGCGGCGGCGCGACCAAGGACATGAGCGCCAGCTGGGGCTTTGGTGATCTGGAAGAAGACCGCTTCAATGTGATGGGCGTCTTCAACTACAACAAGCAGCAGAATCTGGACGCCAACGACCGTTCATTCACTCAGGATTACCAGCCAGGGCGCGGCCTCAACCAGACCTCCGGCACCGCGTACCCTGGCAACTATTTTCAGGGCGACAACTCTTCCAACCCGCTGGGCGCCAATTGCTCCGGGCCTAGCCTGATCGCCCGCAACGGCATCTGCCGGTTCAGCACCCGCGAGTACATCGACCTGATCCCGCAGACCGAAAAGACCTCGTTCTTCGGCAAGGCCACCGGCAAGCTGGCCGACGACCACAACGTCAGCCTTGAATACTTCTGGGCACGCAACAACAACCACACCGACATTGGGCCGGCCCCACTCACCGGCCTGTCGCTGGATTCGTCTTCGCCGTTCTATCCCGGCAATGGCATCACCCCGGCACCGACCAACTTTACACTCGACCCCACACAACCGGTCGACACCGCATGGCGCGAAACCGCCGCCGGACCTCGCGGTTCAAGTGACCAGAACACCAGCCAGCGCTTTCTGCTGAATTTCGACGGTCTGGTCGGCGGCTGGGATTACAACGTCGGCGCTTCGTACAACCAGAACAAGGTGCTGTCCAGTCTCACCGACGGCTACGTCAGTGACGCGCAGATGATCAATGGCCTGGCCAACGGCGTGATCAACCCGTTCGGGCCGCAGACCGCAGCGGGTCAGGCGCTGATCGATGCCAACCAATATCACGGGCAATACTCCAGCGCTGTGGGCCGCGTGGCTGGCATTGACGGGCGCATCAGCCGGGAAATCGGTGACTGGTTCGGCGCAGGCCCGGCCGGTCTGGCACTGGGCGGCGAGTACCGCAAAGAGAAGATGCATCAACAGTACGAAGCGTTCGTCAACGACGTCAGCAGCCTGGGTGCGGATGCTGCGGGCAGCGTATCGGGTGAGCGCAGCGTGAAAGCCGAATACGCCGAGTTGAACGTGCCGGTGCTGGACAGCCTGGAGCTGACCGCCGCTGTGCGTCATGACAAATACAGTGACTTCGGCAGCACCACCAACCCCAAGTACTCGTTCCGCTATCAGCCGATCAAGCAACTGGTGGTCCGTGGTGCCTACAGCGAGGGCTTCCGCGCGCCATCGCTCTATGAGCTGTATGCGCCGCGCAGCACGACGTTCACTCAGGGTTTTTACAACGACCCTGTGTTGTGTGCCGGCGGCACCGTGCAGCCCGGCGGCAATGCCGGTCGTGACTGTGCGCAGCAGTTCCTCAACAACAGCGGCGGCAACACCGAACTGGCGCCGGAAAAAGCCCGTAACATGACGCTGGGCTTCGTGTATCAGCCGGTCAACAATCTGTCGATGGGTCTGGACTTCTGGTGGATTCACATCTCCAACCAGATTCAGTCCTTCCCTGAATCGACCGTGTTCGACGACCCCAACACGTACGCTGATCGCTTCGTTCGCGCCGCTGACGGTTCCATCGCCAACATCGTGACCGGTAACGCCAACCTGGGCATCGTCAAGACCAGCGGTGTGGACGTCAGCCTCGATTATCGCTTCCCGAACACGCCCTATGGTCAGTTCGGTCTGGGCATGACCGGCACTTACGTGACCCGTTATGACTTCCAGAACATCATCGACGGTCCGTACACCGACAAAGTCGGCGACTTTCAGGGCGACGGCGTAATTGCGCGCTGGAAACACGTTCTGAGCGGTACCTGGTCGCTGGGCAATACCCGCGCGTCCATCACCAACCGCTTCACCTCGGGCTACAACGACTCCGACCGCACCACCAACGCACGGGTCGCCTCGTATGCGCTGTGGGACCTGTCGGTCGGTCATACCTTCGACAAGGTGCTGGATGTCGATGCGGGCCTGCGCAACATGTTTGACCGCAACCCGCCGTTCTCCAATCAGTCCTACAACTTCCAGTCCGGCTACGACCCACGCTACGCCGACCCGTTGGGCCGCACGCTGTTCGCACGCATGACGTATCACTTCTGAGGGTGAAGGCGCGACCCATACCCGCTCCGTGGGTCGCGTCCTGTTTGCGAGCTCGCCCCCTCCGGCCACAGGTTTCATCCACCTTCCCCGGCCGGAGGCCTTTTTCGCCGCATGGCGTCATTCGTGCGTACGAGGATAGCCCCATCATGTCGCGTCAAATCCGTCTTCTGCGACGCCTGCTGCTGGGTGTTGCGGTGTTGTGCACCTGTTGGCAGGTCGCGCTGGCTACGCCGACACATGCCTTGACTGTCTACGGCGAGGCACCGAAATACCCGGCCGGCTTCAAGCACTTCGATTACGTCAACCCGGACGCCCCCAAGGGTGGAACGCTGACCCGGTCAGCCGAAGAAATCGGTCAGTTCAACTACCTCAACCCGTATGTCGATCAAGGCATCGGTGTCGTACAGCTCGACACGTGGGTCTACTCGCCGCTGGCCTATCGCTCGCTCGACGAGCCTTACACCGTCTACGGGCTGATCGCTGAAAAGATGGAAGTGGACCCGAACGGTCTGTGGGTGCGGTTTTACCTCAACCCCAAGGCGCGCTTCGACGACGGCCAGCCGGTCACAGCCGAGGACGTGCGCTACACCTACGAGCTGATGACCACCAAGGCCAGCTTCAGCTATCGCCCGATGTTCGCCGACGTGAAGGACGTGACCATCGAAGGGCCGCTGCAGATACGTTTCGACTTCAAGAACAACCTCAACCGCATGCTGGCCCTCGACATCGCCAGCCTGCACATTTTGCCGAAGCACTGGTGGAAAGACCGGGACTTCGCCAACGGCGGCGGTTTTGAGCCACCGCTGGGCAACGGGCCTTACCGGGTCGCCAAGGTCGATGCCGGGCGCAGCGTAGTCTTTGAGCGGGTCAAAGACTGGTGGGGCAAGGACTTGCCGGTCAGCCGTGGCCTGTACAACTTCGACACCCTGACTGTGAATTTCTACGGCGACACGGAAATCGCCCGCCAGCTGCTGCAGGCCGGGGCATTCGATTACAACCGGGAGTACTCCTCGGCGGGCTTTACCGTCGGCTACAGCGGCCCGGCCATCGACGACGGGCGCTTGCAGAAAAACATCCTGGCCACTCAGCGCCCCGTCGCCGCGCAGGGCTTTGTGTTCAATCTGGACAACCCGATCTTCCAGGATCGTCGCGTGCGGCAGGCGCTGTCGATGCTGTGGGACTTCGACTGGATCAACCGCCGGGTGATGCGCAATTTCTATGTGCGCCAGCAGAGCTACTTTCCGAAAAGCGAAATGTCCGCGACCCAATTGCCGGACGAAGCCGAGCTGAAGATTCTTGAGCCTTTGCGGGGTCAGGTGCCGGACGAGGTGTTCACTCAGGTCTACCAGCCGCCGAAGACCGACGGCAACGGCTACATCCGCGACAAACAGGTACAGGCCCTCAAGCTGCTGGCTGAAGCCGGCTGGCACCCGAAAGACAATAAGCTGGTCAATGCCGCAGGCGAGCCAATGGTGTTCAGCTTTCTCGACGGCCAGGGCGGATTTGATCGCCTGATCCTGCCGTTCAAACGCACGCTGGCGCAGATCGGGATCACGCTGGATTTCCTGCGCATCGACTCCGCGCAATACATCAATCGGCTCAACGCCCGGGACTACGACATGATCGTGGTCACCTTCCCCAAGAGCGGCAATCCGCTGATCTCGCCGGGCCGTGATCTGTACAACCTGTATGGCTCACAGAGCGCCACCGAAATCGGCAGTTCCAACGCCATGGTGCTGCGCAACCCGGCCGTGGACACCCTGATCGACGGGCTGGTGGCCGCCAACAGCCGCAACGACATGGTGCACTACGCCCGTGCGCTGGATCGGGTGTTGCAGTGGGGTTACTACATGATCCCCAACTATTTCTCCAAGGGCACGCCGCTGGTGTACGCCAACCGTTTCGGCAGGCCCGACACCGCGCCCATCTACGACGTCGGCCTGGAAACCTGGTGGCAGATCAGCCCGACCGCGCTGACCAACGCCCAGGCTGCTGCGCTCGGCAGCAAGACCACCGCTGCGAAGGAGCATTGAGATGCTGGCTTACGTAATCCGACGCCTGCTGCTGATCATTCCTACGCTGCTGGCCATTCTGATTGTGAATTTTCTGATCGTGCAGGCTGCCCCCGGCGGGCCGGTGGAACAGGCCATCGCACGGATTCAGGGTTTCAGCCCCAACGGCGTCGGTGGAGGCGGCGGCGAAGTGGCCTCCAGCGGTACTGCCAGCCGCAGCACGCGCGGTCTGGACCCGGCGCTGATCGAGTCGATCAAGGAGCATTACGGTTTCGACAAACCGATGCATGAACGCCTGTGGCTGATGCTCAAGAACTACGCGCAACTGGACTTCGGCAACAGCTTCTTTCGCGGCGCGCCGGTGACCGAGCTGATCGCGCAGAAACTGCCGGTGTCGCTGTCGCTCGGGTTATGGGCGACGTTGATCACCTACCTGATCTCCATTCCGCTGGGCATTCGCAAGGCAGTACGGCACGGCAGCGCATTCGATGTATGGAGCAGCACGCTGGTGATCATCGGCTACGCCACGCCTGCATTCCTGTTCGCGATTCTGCTGATCGTGGTGTTCGCCGGTGGCAGCTACCTGAGCTGGTTTCCGGCGCAGGGCCTGTTCTCGGAAAACTTCGACAGCCTCGGCACCTGGGGCAAGGTGAAGGACTACCTGTGGCACCTTGTGCTGCCCGTCACATCGCTGGTGATCGGCGGCTTCGCGACACTGACCATCCTGACCAAGAACAGCTTTCTCAACGAGATCAGCCGCCAGTACGTGGTCACGGCGCGGGCCAAGGGCCTGACGGAACATCGCGTGCTGTACGGCCACGTGTTCCGCAACGCCATGCTGCTGGTCATTGCCGGTATTCCGCAGGCGCTGATCGAGGTGTTCTTCGCCGGTTCGCTGCTGATCGAAACCATCTTCGGCCTCGACGGGCTGGGACGCATGAGCTACGAGGCGGCGGTGTCGCGGGATTACCCCGTGGTGTTCGGCACGCTGTTCCTGTTCACCCTGTTCGGCCTGCTGATCAAACTGGTGGGCGACCTGTGCTACATGCTGGTCGATCCGCGCATCGATTTTTCCGCGAGGAGCGCCTGATGTTCGAGTTCTCTCCCCAGAGCCAGCGACGCATGGCGCTGTTCAAGGCCAACCGGCGCGGCTGGTGGTCGTTGTGGATCTTCGTCGGGCTGATGCTGGTGTGCCTGTGCGGCGAGCTGATCGCCAATGACAAGCCGTTGCTGCTCAGCTATGACGGCGAGCTGTATTACCCGGCGTTTCACACCTATATGGAAACCGATTTCGGCGGCGAGCTGCCCTTTGAGCCGGATTATTCCAGCGACTATGTGCGCCAACTGATCGCGGCTAAGAACGGCTGGATGATGTTCGCGCCGATCCCGTTCAGCTACGACACCATCAACTACGACCTGGAAGCGCCCTCGCCCAGCCCGCCCGATGGCCATAACTGGCTGGGCACCGACGAACAGGCGCGTGATGTGCTGGCGCGGGTGCTGTTCGGGGCGCGGATTTCGATTCTGTTCGCCTTGCTGCTGACGGCGATCAGCACGGTGATCGGGGTCTGTGCCGGTGCGATTCAGGGGTATTACGGCGGCATGACCGATCTGATCGGCCAGCGCATTCAGGAAATCTGGTCGGGCCTGCCGGTGCTGTACCTGCTGATCATTCTGTCGGGCTTCGTGTCACCGAATTTCTGGTGGCTGCTGGGGATCATGGCGCTGTTTTCATGGCTGTCGCTGGTGGACGTGGTGCGCGCCGAGTTCCTGCGCGGTCGCAATCTGGAATACGTCAAAGCCGCCCGCGCATTGGGTCTGACCGATGCCGCGCTGATGTGGCGGCACATCCTGCCCAACGCCATGACCAGCACGCTCACCTACCTGCCGTTCATCGTGACGGGCTCCATCGCTACCCTCACCGCGCTGGATTTTCTCGGCTTCGGCATGCCTGCGGGCAGCGCCTCGCTGGGCGAATTGATCGGCGAAGCCAAGCGCAATCTGCAGGCGCCGTGGCTGGGCCTGACCGCCTTCGTCGCGCTGGCGCTGATTCTGTCCCTGTTGGTGTTCATCGGCGAAGCCTGCCGTGACGCGTTCGATCCCCGGAGCTGACATGCACGACAACCTGATTGAAATACGTGATCTGCGCGTTGCCTTCAACGGCCACGAAGTGGTGCATGGCGTCAGCCTCGATATCCGGCGTGGCGAATGCCTGGCGCTGGTGGGCGAATCCGGCTCGGGCAAATCGGTGACGGCGCATTCGATCCTGCGTCTGTTGCCGGGCAAGACGGTCAGCACCCAGGGCTCGATTCGCTATGACGGGCTGGATCTGGTCAGCGCCAGCGACAAGCAATTGCGCAGCCTGCGCGGAAACCGGGTGGCGATGATCTTCCAGGAGCCCATGAGTTCGCTGAACCCGCTGCACACGGTCGAGAAACAGATCGGCGAAATCCTCGTCACCCACAAGGGCCTGAAAGGCAAAGCCGCCTTGAGTCGTACCCTTGAACTGCTGGAACTGGTGGGCATCCGGGATCCGCTGTCGCGCCTCAACGCCTATCCGCATCAACTGTCCGGCGGGCAACGCCAGCGCATCATGATCGCCATGGCGCTGGCCAACGAGCCTGATCTGTTGATCGCCGACGAGCCGACCACGGCGCTGGACGTGACGGTGCAGGTGAAAATCCTCGAACTGCTCAAGTCCCTGCAACAGCGGCTGAACATGTCGCTGCTGCTGATCAGCCATGACCTCAATCTGGTGCGTCGCATCGCACAGCGGGTCTGCGTGATGCGCGAGGGCGAGATCGTCGAACAGGCTGACTGCGAAACTCTTTTCAATAGCCCGCAGCATCCGTATAGCCAGTTGCTGATCAACGCCGAGCCCGATGGCGAGCCGGTGCCCTCGACGCATACCAACACGCTGCTGTCGGTGCTGGACCTGAAGGTCTGGTTTCCGTTGGCGAAGTCCTGGTTCAAGCGCGAGCAGCAGTTTGTGAAGGCGGTGGATGGCGTGAGTTTCGAACTGCTCAAGGGCAAGACGCTGGGCATCGTTGGCGAATCGGGTTCGGGCAAGTCCACGCTGGGTCAGGCCATCCTGCGGCTGGTCGACTCCGAAGGCAGTATCCGCTTCGGCACCAAGGAACTGAGCCTGCACAGCCAGCACCTGATGCGTCCGCTGCGTCGCCAGTTGCAGGTGGTGTTTCAGGACCCGTTCGGCAGCCTTAGCCCGCGCATGACGGTGGCGCAGATTATCGCTGAGGGATTGGTCACGCATGGTATTGGCACAGCCAAAGAACGTGAGGAAACCGTGATCCGAGTGCTGGGCGAAGTCGGGCTGGACCCGGCCAGTCGGCATCGTTACCCACATGAATTTTCCGGAGGGCAACGCCAGCGCATTTCCATCGCCCGGGCGCTGGTACTGGAACCTGATCTGATCCTGCTGGACGAACCGACCTCGGCGCTGGACCGCACCGTGCAGAAACAGATCGTCGCACTGCTGCGAGACCTGCAGATTCGTCACGGGCTGACCTATCTGTTCATCAGCCACGACCTGGCGGTGGTACACGCGCTGGCGCACGACCTGATCGTGATCAAGGACGGCAAAGTGGTCGAGCAAGGCCCGTCGCGGGAGATTTTCGCCGCGCCACAGCAGCCCTACACACAGGAACTGCTGCGCTCGTCGGGGCTGGTGTTTGGTTGAACTGCACCGCAACCGTGGGAGGCGGCTTGCCGGCGATGGCGTCAGGTCAGAAGAAACGCTGAAGTCTGCATCTGCCCGCCTCGACCCGTGACGCTCTGCGTCACATTCAAGAGCGGACGCGGAGCGTCCTGAGAGGCATTCCCACGCGGAGCGTAGGAACGATCATCATGGGCTGCCGGTCCCCTGCAGATCGCCAGCACGCCGCCCATCACTTCACATTGATGGTGATCTTCTTCGACTCGACGCTCGGGTTCAGCGGGATGTGGCTCTTGTCACCCACCAGCAGTTGCAGGGTGTGCTGGCCCGGCGGCAGGTTCACTTCGGTTTCGGTCTGGCCCTTGCCGAAATGGCGGATGTTGTCAGTCATCGGCAATGGCGTATCCATCGCAGGCTGGTCTTTCACGTCGATCAGGAGGTGATGGTGCCCGGTCTCGGGGACGTCCACACCGGCAGGCGCAACGCCCATACCTTTCAAGCCAAACTGCACTTTGAAGGGCGAGGTGACGGTCTCGCCATCCTTCGGCGAGATGATGTAGACCTCGGCACCCGGCGCCGATGCGGTGCGCGGGATGTCAGCGGCGCTGACCAGCATCGAAGCGCCCAGCAGAACGCTTGCAACGACAGCTCCAGAAAATAGCGACTTCATGATGCCTCCAGACGTGATCGACGTAATGTCGGGCTGTGCAACGATAGCCCGAGCCGCGTAAAAACAGCTGAACGACTTGATGAAAGTGTTTTCATGAATTCGGGCAAGACTTAAGGAAAGACTTCGTCGCCACGACGCCGGAACCAGCCGGTCAGTGACAGCCTGTCCCGGGTTGCGGGCAGCACTTCATGCGGAATCTCGCCGGAGAGAAACACAACCAGACAACCGCCCGTAGGCTGCACGTCATACGCCACCTCGTCCTTGAGGTACATGCGCAACTGACCGCCATGTTCCGGCAGCCAGGCGTTATTGAGGTAAAGCACCGCCGACACCATGCGTTTGTCGTCATCGCGGAAGCGGTCCACGTGGCGCAGATAGAAAGCACCGGGCGGATACTGGGCGAAATGGCTTTCGTAATCCTCTAGGCCCAGGAACAGACCGCGGTTGAGTGCCTGACGCAGGCTGTCCATCAGTTCCAGATAACTGTCGCAGCAGTCTGCCTGACCTGCCTCCAGCCACTGGATCCGGTCACCGCGAATCCCCTCGCGCACTTCATGCGCAAGCCCCCGGCCTATACCGGCGGGCTCCAGTTCACCTTCGGCAGCGCGCTTGCGGCACTCTTGTTCGAGTTCGAGGGTCAGACTGTCGGGCAGGAAAATATTCTGCTGCGACCAGCCGTTTGCGGCCAGGTCGTCGACGATTCGTAGCAGCAGCGGGTGATCGGAGGGTATGCGCATGCGGCGCATCATATCCATAAGCCCTGAAATTCGACAGAGGCGCGTATGTGGCGCGTCATATGCGGTAGATTTCGCTGCGCAAGGGCAGTGATAACTCGACAAGTCCCCGGTAACACCCGGAGAATAGCGACCTGCCGACAGGAGTCCCTAATGCGCCGTTTGTTTGTTTTGTTGTTGATGTTGTGCACTGCGCCTGCCTGGGCAGACAGCTATGACCAGTTGTACAAGGCTGCAGGCTGGCCGGACCAGCGCGCGCACTTCAACGATGCCTTGAAAGCTGCGCAACAGCGCTACCGGGACAACCTGCCACCTGCGGTTTTTCAGGCGCTGGTCAATAACAGCAATCAGCGTTTTGCACCGCAGGCGATGGATCAGCGTGCTGCACGACGCCTGCGTGAAACGCTGAAGGACCCCAACCCCTCGCTGCAATTCTTCCAGTCGCCACTGGGCCGCAAGATCGTCAACGCCGAACTGACCGCGACCCGCGCTGATCAGTTGGCCAAGCATGCCGACGGGCTGCCGCACATTGAAGCCGACGCGACCCGCCAGCTGTTGATCGGCCATCTGGCGCAAGCACTGCCCGCCAAACAGGCCGGTGCCGAAGTCAGCCTGGCCATCGCCGGTGTGGCCGCCGACAGCCTTAGCCAGATGATTCCCGGCCTGTTGGGCGGAGGTCAGGCGCAAGGCATGCTCGAAGGCCAGCGCGAGCGCCTGATGGCGCAGATCAGTGCCGACCTGAACAACACGCTGCTGTACGTCTATCGCGAGCTGTCGGACCCGGAGCTGGAAGAGTTTTCGACCTTCGCTGAATCGCCGGAAGGTCAGGCGTACTACCAGGCGGCACTCGCCGCGATCCGCGCAGGACTTGCGGTCGGGCAAAGTACGTCGAGTCTGAACCCCGCGCAGTAACCCGGCAGTCATTATCAAAAAGGACGTTATGAAAGACTCGATCGCATTGCTCGCCACCGCAATCGCCATGGCCGTTCTGGCCTCGCTGTTCTGGAGGGAACTGGGGCAGGACGCGTTTGCCGTGCTGGGTCTGATCACGACCGTGACGCTGGCCGTCGACAACTTCCGTCTGCGCCGTCAGGTCAAAGCGTTTTCGGCCCGTACTCTCCAGAAGCCTTAACGCAACCGCTCCGCCAGAAAATCGAAGTACCGTGCGCGCAACTCTGGCAGTTCGTTGGCCAGGTGATGGCGAGCGGGACCGAGCATGAGGATTTGCGGTTCGCTGAATTTGTCCTTCAGAACGCTCAGGTTGTGTAGCCAGTCCACCGTCATGTCCGCCTCACCCTGAATGATCAACGGACTGCGTGTGCTGCGTGGCGCGCTTTCGATACGTACGATCCATTGCGCCAGCGCGCCGACCCAGGCGGTCGGCAGTCGATTGGGCTGCAACGGGTCGGCCAGCAGGAACGGCAGGAAGGCCGGGGCGTTGGAGTTTTCGGTGAAACGTCGGGCGATGCCGGTCACGAAGGGCTTGAGCAGGTAGTAACTGAGCCGCGACCAGCCCCAGGCACGCGGGCGCACCAGTGGCGACAGCAGAATGACCTGTCCTTGCGCTGGGCTGTCGGCACCCTGATTGAGCAAATGATCGATCACGATGGCACCGCCGGTGCTCTGGCCACACAGGTGCCAGGGCTGCGGCAGTCTGAGGGCCTGCGCTTCCAGCAGCAGTTGCTGCAGCACGGCCTGATATTCCGCGAAGTCGTTGATGCTTGCGCGGCTGCCGCTGGAAAGCCCGTGCCCCGGCAGGTCGCAGGAAATCACCGCAAAGCCCTGCCCCAGCGCCCATTCGATCACGTGCCGGTAAAGCCCCATGTGGTCATAGAAACCATGGAACAGAAACAGCGTCGCGACGGCATTCTCGGGAATCCACACCTGCCCAACGATCTCGTACCCCGCCACATCCAGCCGCCCGAGCCAGCTGCGAATCACGTTCTCCCCGCCCAGACCGCCCAGTCCATAGAAGCGCTGGTACGCCTGTCCATCCGGCGAAAGCGGATCGATGATGCCAAGCGGCAACAGGCTGGCACGCAGATTATCGGGGTCGAACTTTACGGACATGGGCCTTCCAGGTTCGGGCAAGCGCCGCGAGAATATGATGCAGGGATAGTCTTCTGTCTGCCTGGACATGACAAGCCAGACCGACGCAGTTAAAACGTCTTTCACAAAACTCACGCATTGTATCTGCCTGGTATCTTCACTACCCAGCCCTGAGCCAAAACGGTAGCCTTCATCCCCGCAATACGCCACCCATTGAGGACCCGGATGAAACGCAGCCTGATCGCCCTTGCCATCATCATCGCCATCGTTGCCAGTGGCGCAGGCTGGTACATCCACAGCAAACAGCCGGTGCGCGAGGGCGAGATTGCCATGAGCCGTCTGCAGGGGCCGGTCAGTGTGCGCTACGACGAACGCGGTGTGCCGCATATACGCGCCGAAAACGAAGCGGACCTGTACCGCACCCTGGGTTATGTCCAGGCTCAGGACCGGTTGTTCCAGATGGAAATGATAAGGCGTCTGGCGCGTGGCGAACTGGCCGAAATCCTGGGTCCGAATCTGATCGAGACCGACAAATTGTTCCGCAGCCTGCGCATTCGTGATCACGCGGCGGCCTATGTGGCGCGTCAGGACAAGAACACGCCGATGTGGAAGGCCCTTGAAGCCTATATCGACGGCATCAATCAGTATCAGGACACCCACGCAAGGCCGATGGAGTCCGACGCACTGGGCATCCCCAAGCGGCCGTTCAGCGCTGAAGACACGCTCAGCATCGGTGGCTATCTGGCCTACAGTTTTGCTTCGGCATTGCGTACCGAACCCTTGATGACCTATGTGCGCGACCAGTTGGGCCCGCAGTACCTGAAGGTTTTCGATCTGGACTGGCACCCGAACGGCATGCTGGACCAGAAACCCGCGCTGACCGGCGCGGACTGGAAAGGCCTTGGCGCGCTGGCGAAACTGAGCAATGAAGCGTTCGAGCAGGCCGGCCTGCCGCAATTCGAAGGCAGCAATGCCTGGGCGATTTCCGGCAGCCGCACGCAAAGCGGCAAACCCATTCTGGCGGGCGACCCGCACATCCGCTTCTCGGTGCCTGCCGCTTGGTACGAGGCGCAGCTGTCAGCACCGGGCTTTGAGCTGTATGGGCATTTTCAGCCGCTGAACCCGTTCGCGTTTCTGGGCCACAACATGGACTTCGGCTGGAGCCTGACCATGTTCCAGAACGACGACATGGACCTGATCGCCGAGAAGACCAATCCTGAAAATCCCAATCAGGTCTGGTATCACGGTCAGTGGGTCGAGATGACTCGCACCGAACAGCAGATTGCGGTCAAGGGCCAAGCGCCTGTCACCCTGAGCCTTCTGGAATCGCCGCACGGCCCTGTCGTCAACGATGCCATGGGCAAGAATGCAGGACAGGTGCCCATCGCCATGTGGTGGTCGTTCCTGGTGTCGGACAACCCGGTGCTGGACGGTTTCTATGAGGCCAACCGCGCCGACACGCGAGAGAAGATGCGCAGCGCGGCCGAGAAGATTCAGGCACCCGGCCTGAACATCGTCTGGGCCAACGCCAAGGGTGACATCGGCTGGTGGGCAACGGCGCAATTGCCGATCCGGCCGGAAGGCGTCAACCCGACCTACATCCTCGATGGCAGCACGTCGCAGGCCGACAAGCTGGGTTTTTACCCCTTCAGCGCCAACCCGCAGGAAGAGAATCCGGCACGAGGCTACATCGTGTCGGCCAACTTCCAGCCGCTTTCGCCCACCGGCATGCAGATTCCGGGTTACTACAACCCGCCTGAGCGCGGCCAACAGCTTGATCGCCAGTTGAGCGACGCCTCGGTCAAGTGGGACGTGGAGGCCAACAAGAAACTGCAACTGGGCACGCGGACCGACTATGCGCCGAGCATCCTCAGGCCGCTGATTCCAGTGCTACGCAAAGTCGTCAGCGACCCCGAAGAACTTGCTCTGGTGGAGCGGATGGCCAGCTGGAACGGCGAGTATTCGCTGGACTCGGTGGGTGCGACGCTGTTCAACCAGTTCCTGTTCGACATCGCCGAAGAAACCTTCCACGATGAACTGGGCGATGACCTGTTCCAGACGCTCCTGACGACACGCTCGCTGGACATGGCCCTGCCGCGTCTGGCCGCCGATGCCGACTCGCCCTGGTGGAACAACCGCAACTCACCTCACGAAGAAAGCCGCGCCAATACCGTCAAGGTTGCGTGGCGCGCCAGCGTTTCGCACCTCAAATCCCTGTACGGCAACAACCCGGACGAATGGGTCTGGGGCAGAGCGCACACATTGACCCATGGACATCCATTGGGCTCACAGAAGCCATTGGATAAAGTGCTGAACGTTGGCCCTTACCCGGCGCCGGGTACGCATGAAGTGCCGAACAACCTGTCAGCCAGCATTCGCCCTGCGCCGTGGCCCGTGAACTACGGCCCCTCGACCCGCCGCATCATCGACTTCGCCGACCCCGCCAACAGCCTGGGCATCAACCCCGTCGGCCAGAGCGGCGTACCGTTCGACAAGCACTACTCGGATCAGGCCAAGGCCTACATCAATGGCGAGTACATGAAACAGCACTTCAGCGAACAGGACGTGGTCGAGCACACCGAAGGGGTGTTGAGGTTCGTGCCGGGGCAGTGAGCGAGGGCACTGATCGCGCTCGTCGCGTGGGCATGCATCCCGTGACGCTCTGCGTCACAAATGGCACAGACTGAGGATTCAGTGAGCCGAGTGCATGACGTGGATAACGCTGGAGCCTGGGCACACATCTGCGCCACCTTCGAGAGCGGACGCGGAGCGTCCTGGGAGGCATTCCCACGCAGAGCGTGGAAACGATCAAACGATGAGCGCAGCGTAGGAACGATCAGTGTTACGCAGCCGGAGCGCGGCGTGGGTCGGGCTGTTTCCAGGAGTCGGCGGCGCTTTCCTCGATGGCTTGCTGGATCGCGCGTTTGCGGTTGTTTTCCGCACGGCGGGTGAAGAACCAGACCAGAAAGGTGGCCAGCGAGACGGCCAGCAGAATCAGACTCGCCACCGCGTTGATCTCAGGCTTCACACCCAGACGCACGGCCGAGAACACTTCCATCGGCAAGGTCGTCGAGCCCGGCCCGGAGACGAAGCTGGCCAGGACCAGGTCGTCCAGCGACAGCGCAAAGGACATCATGCCGCCCGCCGCCAGCGATGGCGCGATCATCGGGATGGTGATCAGGAAGAACACCTTCCACGGACGCGCCCCCAGATCCATCGCGGCCTCTTCAATCGACAGGTCCAGCTCACGCAGACGCGCCGACACCACGACCGCCACGTAAGCCGCGCAGAACGTGGTGTGCGCGATCCAGATGGTCACGATGCCGCGTTCCTGTGGCCAGCCGATCAGCTGCGCCATCGCCACGAACAGCAGCAATAGCGACAGACCGGTGATCACTTCTGGCATCACCAGCGGTGCCGTGACCAGCCCGCCGAAGAACGTCCGGCCCTTGAAGCGTGTGATGCGGGTCAGCACGAACGCCGCCATTGTCCCCAGCGCCACGGCCGCGATGGCTGTGTAGCAGGCGATTTCCAGCGAGCGCATCACCGAGCCCATCAGTTGCGAGTTGTCCAGCAGGCCCACGTACCACTTCACCGACCAGCCGCCCCATACCGTCACCAGTTGCGAGGCGTTAAACGAGTAGATGACCAGAATGACCATCGGCGCATAGATGAACAGCAGACCGAGGACCAGCATCAGGTTCGAGAATCGAAAGGTCTTCATGCCTTGCCCTCCAGTTCTTTGGCCTGACTGCGGTTGAACAGGATAATCGGCACAATGAGCACCAGCAGCATGATGACCGCCAGCGCCGAAGCCACGGGCCAGTCACGGTTGTTGAAGAATTCCTGCCACAGCACGCGGCCGATCATCAGGGTTTCCGGCCCGCCCAGCAGTTCGGGGATCACGAACTCGCCGACGACCGGGATGAACACCAGCATGCAGCCGGCGATCACGCCGTTCTTGGACAGCGGCACGGTGATTTTCCAGAAACTGTTGAAGGTGCTCGACCCCAGATCGGACGCGGCTTCCAGCAGGCTGGTGTCGTGCTTCACGAGGT
Source organism: Pseudomonas sp. fls2-241-TYG-175 (assembly GCF_030209155.1). Lineage (NCBI taxonomy): Bacteria > Pseudomonadati > Pseudomonadota > Gammaproteobacteria > Pseudomonadales > Pseudomonadaceae > Pseudomonas > Pseudomonas sp. fls2-241-TYG-175. The sequence goes on from NZ_JARVSO010000014.1 coordinate 188,319, forward strand.
TGGCATACAGCGGCAGAATCATGAACGGCAGGTAGGAATAGACCACGCCGATGTACACCGCCAGATTGGTGTTGAGGATCTGCAACGGCTCGTCGATCAGGCCCAACCACATCAGAAATGCATTGAGCAGCCCGTTGTTGCTGAGAATGCCCATCCAGGCATAGACGCGGATCAGGATCGCGGTCCAAGTCGGCATCATGATCAACAGCAACAGAACCGTCTGGATGTCCTTGCGCGCATTGGCGATGGCGTAGGCCATCGGGTAGCCGATCAGCAGGCACAGCAGCGTGCTGATGAAGGCCATTTTCAGCGAACCCAGGTACGCCGAAACGTACAGGTCATCGCCGGTCAGCAAGGTGTAGTTGGCGAGGTTCAGCACCAACTGCAGCTTCTCTTCGGCGTAGCTGAAGATTTCCGTGTACGGCGGGATCGCGACGTCAGCCTCGGCGAAGCTGATCTTGATGACAATCAGGAACGGCAGCGCAAAGAACAGAAACAGCCAGAGGAACGGCACGCCAATGACCATCTGCCGACCGTTGGGCATGATGCGCTCGAAGGCGCGCTTGATCTTGCGGATTTTCATGAGCGCAGTACCACGCCGCTGTCGTCTTCCCACCACACGTAGACTTCATCGCCCCAGGTCGGACGCGCGCCCTGACGCTCGGCGTTGGCCACGAAGGACTGCACCAGCTTGCCGCCGGGCAACTCGACGTAGAACACCGAATGACCGCCCAGGTAGGCGATGTCGTGGACCTTGCCGCGCGACCAGTTGTACTCGAAGCTCGGCTGCTCGGTGGTGATCAGCAGTTTTTCCGGGCGCAGCGCGTAGGTGATGCTCTTGTCTTCCACGGACGTACTCACGCCGTGGCCGACATAAATATTGCGCTCAAGCTCGGGGCTGCGGATCAGCGCATGGCCTTCCATGTCCTCGATCACTTCGCCTTCGAACAGGTTGACGCTGCCGATGAACTCACACACCAGACGGCTGGTCGGGGTTTCGTAGATGTCGATCGGGCTGCCGATCTGGGCGATCCAGCCCAGGTGCATGATCGCGATGCGCTCGGCCATGGTCATGGCCTCTTCCTGATCGTGAGTCACCATCACGCAGGTCACACCCACGCGCTCGATGATTTCCACCAGCTCCAGTTGCATCTGCGAACGCAGTTTCTTGTCCAGCGCGCCCATGGGCTCGTCGAGCAGCAGCAGTTTGGGCTTCTTGGCCAGCGAGCGGGCCAAGGCGACACGCTGACGCTGCCCGCCCGAAAGCTGATGCGGCTTGCGTTTGGCGTACTGGGTCATCTGCACCAGCTTGAGCATTTCGGCCACGCGGGCGTCGATTTCCGACTTGGCCAGCCTGTCCTGCTTGAGACCGAAAGCAATGTTGTCGGCCACGGTCATGTGCGGAAACAGCGCGTAAGACTGGAACATCATGTTGATCGGACGTTCGTACGGCGGCATGTCGGTGATGTCGACGCCGTCGAGGTAAATGCGACCCTCGGTCGGACGTTCGAAGCCTGCCAGCATGCGCAGCAGTGTGGACTTGCCGGAGCCCGATCCGCCGAGCAGGGCGAAGATCTCACCCTTGTTGATTTGCAGGGACACGTCGTCCACAGCAATCGTCTCGTCGAATTTTTTCGTGACGCGATCGATCTTGACCAGCACCTGTTTGGGTTGCTGACCGCCTTCGAGGGCTTTCTTGTAGGCGCCGGAGGCAACTGCCATGGGTGAAACTCCCAACATGATAGGCAGCCCGGCCAAAACGGCCGGGCGCTGGATTGTTATTTGCCCGACTTGACCTTGGTCCAGCTGCGGGTCATCAGACGTTGCACCTTGGGTGGCAACTCGCTGTTCACGAACAACCGGTCCAGCACTTCCTGCGGTGGGTAGACCGCTTCGTCGGTGCGGATCGCCTGATCCATGAACTCACCCGAGGCCGGGTTGGGGTTGGCGTAACCGACTTCATCGCTGACCTGCGCGATCACCTTGGGATCGAGCAGGTAGTTGATGAACGCGCTGGCGGCCTTGACGTTTTTCGAGTCAGCCGGAATCGCCAGCATGTCGAACCACAGGTTGCCGCCCTCTTTCGGGATGCTGTACGCAAGCTTCACGCCTTTGCCTGCTTCTTCGGCGCGGGCCTTGGCCTGGAACACATCGCCCGAGAAACCGGCCGCGACGCAGATGTCGCCGTTGGCCAGGTCCGTGATGTATTTGGAGGAATGGAAGTAGGTCACGTAAGGACGAATCGCCATGAGTTTGGCTTCGGCCTTCTTGTAATCGGCTTCCTTGGTGCTGTTGGGATCAAGCCCGAGGTAGTTGAGCATGGCAGGCAGCATCTCGTCCGCAGAGTCGAGGAATGCTACGCCACAGCTGGACAGCTTCTTGATGTTCTCCGGTTCGAACAGCACCGACCAGGAGTCGATCTTGTCGACGCCCAGCGCCGCCTTGACCTTCTCGACGTTGTAACCGATGCCGTTGGTGCCCCACAGGTAAGGCACGGCGTACTGGTTACCGGGATCGTTCTTCTCCAGACGCTTGAGCAGCGCCGGGTCGAGGTTCTTGTAGTTAGGCAGCAGCGACTTGTCGAGCTTCTGGAACGCGCCCGCCTTGATCTGCTTGCCGAGGAAATGGTTGGACGGCACGACTACGTCATAGCCGGTGCGACCGGCCAGCAGCTTGGCTTCCAGGGTTTCGTTGGAATCGAACACGTCGTACATCGGCTTGATGCCCGTCGCGGCTTCGAAGTCGGCCAGCGTGGTCTTGCCGATGTAATCGGACCAGTTATAAATATGCACGGTGGATTCGGCCTGAGCACTGGCTGCCAGTGTCAGCCCGGCAGTCACCAGCAAGGCTTTGGAAAGATTAGAAATAGACACAACATGAATCCTTTTAACAGAGAGGCCTGAAAGCCGGATGGCATCCGGACGACAAAACCGGCGCGCAACTTACCGTCTATGAGTCCAACCAGCAAAGTTTTCGGCAATTTTCCTGTCTGTTGGAAGCTGCGCACCGAGGGCTACGCAGCTTCCACAGGTTTCATGACAGGCTTATTTACCTGATTTGATCTTGGTCCAGCTGCGGGTCATGATCCGCTGAGTCGCGGCAGGCAGATCCGCGATGGCATACAGTTTGGCCTGTACGTCAGCAGGCGGGTAGACGCCCGGATCGCTGGTGATTGCCTTGTCGACCAGAGGCGTGGCGGCTGCGTTGCCGTTCGGGAAGCGCACCGCGTTGGTGATCTCTGCCATGATTTCCGGCTTCATCAGGAAGGTCATGAACTTGTAGGCACCTTCGACGTTTTCGGCATCCTTGGGAATGGCGACCATGTCGTAGAAGCTGCCAGCACCTTCCTTCGGAATGTTGTAGGCAACCTTGACCTTGCCACCTGCTTCTTCAGCACGGGATTTGGCCTGATAGATATCACCCGAGTAGCCCACTGCGACGCAGATGTTGCCGTTGGCCAAGTCCGAGATGTACTTGGACGAGTGGAAGTAGCCGATCGAAGGACGGATCTTCATGAACAGCGCTTCGGCTTCGGCCAGTTGCTTCTTGTCCTGCGAATCGGTCGGATAACCCAGGTAATGCAGGGCAATCGGCAGCATTTCGGTCGGCGAATCGAGGAAGCTGATGCCGCACGACTTCAGCTTGGCCGCGTTCTCGGGCTTGAACAGCAGGTCCCAGGAATTCACCGGCGCATCGGCACCCAGCGCAGCCTTGACCTTCTCCGGGTTGATACCGATACCGATCGAGCCCCACATGTACGGGAAGGCGTGCTTGTTGCCCGGGTCGCTGACCGACACCGCTTTGAGCAGCGATTCGTTCAGGTTCTTCCAGTCAGGCAGCTTGGACTTGTCCAGTTCCTGATAGACGCCAGCTTTGATCTGCTTGGCGAGGAAGTTGTTGGACGGAACCACGATGTCATAACCGGACTTGCCGGCCAGCAATTTGGCTTCGAGCGTCTCGTTGCTGTCGAACACGTCGTAGACGACCTTGATGCCCGATTCTTTCTCGAACTTGGCAACGGTGTCCGGCGCGATGTAATCGGACCAGTTATAGACGTGCAGCACTTTGTCATCGGCCTGCGCAGCGGTGGCCACGACGCCCATCATGGACAGGGCGAGAAGGGTCTTGCCAAATTTTTTCATGCGTAGCTCCAATGTTTTTTATCACTGACCGATTAGATTAGCGGCTTGTAGCCATTAGTCTGGCAAGTTCATGGGCAGGCTTTCAAGCCGACACCTGTCGAACAGCCCTTGTCCCGCTGAAGAAACGCTTTTTCCTGTGGGAGGCGGCTTGCCGGCGATGCGTTTTTCCAGACGCCATATCATTGTCTGAACGGACGCTTCGCCGGCAAGCCGCCTCCCACAATCCGGTGTGCTCAGTGCAAACGCTGCACCGGATAACAATCTTTTACCCTTCCAATGCCGCCAGGGTCAGGTCCAGACACTTGCGAGCCTTCTCGACCAGTTCATCAATCTGCTCGAACGTGATCACCAGTGGCGGCGCGATGATCATGGTATCGCCCACGGCCCGCATGATCAGGCCATTATCGAAGCAGAAGGTTCGGCAGATCATGCCCGCGCCCCTGTCGGTGTAACGCTCGCGGGTTGCCTTGTTCCTGACCAGCTCAATGGCGCCCAGCAGCCCCACGCCACGGACCTCGCCCACCAGTGGATGATCACTCAACTCACGCAGACGCTTTTGCAAATATGGTGCCGTTTCAGACTTGACCCGTTCGACGATCTTTTCTTCGCGCAGGATACGAATGTTCTCCAGCGCCACGGCGGCGGCCACCGGATGACCCGAATAGGTAAAACCGTGGTTGAAATCGCCGCCTTCATTGAGCACAGCCACGATTTCGTTGCGCACCACCAGACCGCCCATGGGCACGTAGCCTGAGGTCAGGCCTTTGGCGATGGTCATCATGTCCGGCTTGAGGCCGTAGAAATCGCTACCGAACCACTCACTGGTGCGCCCGAAACCACAGATCACTTCATCGGCGACGAACAGGATGTCGTAGCGCGAAAGGATCTCCTTGATCTTCGGCCAGTAGGTGTCAGGCGGCACAATCACTCCACCCGCGCCCTGAATCGGCTCGGCGATGAACGCACCGACGTTGTCGACGCCCAGTTCGAGAATCTTCTGTTCCAGTTGCTCGGCTGCCCACACGCCGAACTCATCCGGCGTCATATCGCCGCCCTCGCCAAACCAGTAAGGCTGCGGGATGTGCGCGATGCCCGGAATCGGCAGATCGCCCTGCTCGTGCATGTAGGTCATGCCGCCCAGGCTCGCGCCCGCGACGGTGGAGCCGTGATAGCCGTTGATACGACTGATGATGGTCTTCTTGTTCGGCTGGCCCTTGAGCGCCCAGTAATGGCGGACCATACGCAGCATGGTGTCGTTGCCTTCGGAACCGGAGCCGGTGAAGAACACGTGGTTCATGCCTTCAGGCGCGATGTCGGAAATCGCCTTGGCCAGTTCCAGGACCGGTGGGTGGGCGGTCTGGAAGAACAGGTTGTAATAAGGCAGCTCGCGCATCTGCTTGCTGGCGGCATCGGCCAGTTCTTCGCGGCCGTAGCCGATGGCCACACACCACAGGCCGGACATGCCGTCCAGAATGCGATTGCCTTCGCTGTCCCACAGATAAACGCCGTCGGCGCGAGTAATGATGCGCGGGCCTTTCTCTTTCAGTTGTTTGTAGTCGCTGAACGGTGCCAGGTGATGCTCGCTGCTCAAGGCTTGCCATTCGAGGGTTTGCGGGTTGTGGTTGGCACTCATGCAGCACTTCCTTTTAATCAGGTCAGTAAGCGGGACGTCGCCGTCTAACTGCAGCGACGCCCTGCCGGGTCAGACGGCGAACAGCAGGAACTCACGCTCCCAAGAGCTGATCACGCGCTTGAAATTCTCATGCTCGGCGCGCTTGACCGCGACGTAGCCCATGATGAATTTCTTGCCCAGGTACTTTTCGATGGTCTTGCTGTTTTCCATCCGCTCCAGCGCATCCTCGATGGTCAGCGGCAGGCGCAGGTTGCGGCGCTCGTAACCACGGCCCACCACCGGCGCGCTCGGGTTGATGCCTTCGACCATGCCGATGAAACCGCACAGCAGGCTGGCGGCAATGGCCAGGTACGGGTTGGCGTCGGCGCCCGGCAGGCGGTTTTCCACCCGGCGATTCTGCGGCCCGGCATCCGGCACACGCAGGCCGACGGTGCGGTTCTCTTCGCCCCATTCCACGTTCACCGGCGCGGAAGTGTCCGGCAGAAAGCGCCGGAACGAGTTCACGTTGGGCGCGAACAGCGGCAGCAGCTCGGGAATGAATTTCTGCAGACCGCCGACGTGGTTGAGGAACAGCTCGCTCATCGTCCCGTCTTCGTTGGAGAAGATGTTCTGGCCGGTCTCGATGTCGATGATGCTCTGGTGCAGGTGCATGGCGCTGCCGGGCTCGCCGGTCATGGGCTTGGCCATGAAGGTTGCAGCGACGTCATGCTTGAGTGCGGCCTCGCGCATGGTGCGCTTGAACACCAGAATCTGGTCGGCCAGCGACAGGGCATCGCCGTGACGGAAGTTGATCTCCATCTGCGCCGTGCCGTCTTCGTGGATCAGCGTGTCCAGATCCAGGTTCTGCAGCTCACACCAGTCGTACACGTCCTCGAACAGCGGATCGAATTCGTTGGCGGCTTCGATGGAAAATGATTGGCGACCGGTTTCCGGACGTCCCGAGCGGCCGACCGGAGGCTGCAGCGGATAGTCCGGGTCGTCGCTACGCTTGGTCAGATAGAACTCCATCTCCGGCGCCACGATCGGCTGCCAGCCTTGGTCGGCGTAGAGTTTGAGGACTTTCTTGAGGACGTTGCGCGGGGACAGCTCGATAGGGTTGCCCTGCTTGTCGTAGGTGTCGTGAATCACCTGCGCAGTCGGCTCGATGGCCCAGGGCACCAGATACACCGCGTTCTGGTCGGGGCGGCAGATCATGTCGATGTCGGCCGGGTCCAGCAGCTCGTAGTAGATATCGTCTTCTACGTAGTCGCCGGTCACCGTCTGCAACAACACGCTTTCAGGCAGACGCATGCCTTTTTCAGCGATGAATTTGTTGGTCGGGGAGATCTTGCCGCGAGTGATCCCGGTGAGGTCGGACATCATGCATTCGACTTCGGTAATCTTGTGTTCTTTCAACCAATCGGTGAGCTGGTCGAGGTTGGTACTCATAAATACCTCAGGGTTTTGGTGTCCTGATCGCGATCAGGCGTTTTTTCGACGCATCGGCGTCATGGTGTACAACTCGTTTAAGGAGCCAAGAAGGCGTAAGGTGACACCTGCACGGGCACAATTCCACACAGCCGCCGTCACACTGACGAGGCCGCTATAGTGATAGTGTCCAGCATTGAGAATGAAACGGGTAACGCGCAATGGCAGTCCGGGTGCCCTCATCATCAGCGATGGCGCACCATGAGCACTGATATCACAGGCATGATGACCGTTCTGCGGATTGGACATGGTCATGCCGGTCAAGGGAAGGCGCAGCATTGAACCCCCGGTATTATTGCTTTATGGGTTGCGATCGAGCTTAGCCTTGTTCATTTTTTTATACAACAATCCGTTAAAAATAGAAGACAGGCCGCTCTGGCGCATATTCCAGGACAGCCGAAGGCCCGAAAAAACGCCCCAAATAGCAGCAAAAAAGGCTTTTTGGAGCAGTTTTAGGGCACATACAGGCTCTATTGACTTCATCATGGCTTTCGGATTGACTGAGACCCGTAATCATTGATGATTGATATTTTTAACAACAAAGGTGTTGCATCATGTCGGTACCCCCGCGTGCCGTTCAGCTTAATGAAGCGAACGCGTTCCTTAAGGAACATCCTGAGGTTCTGTACGTTGACCTTCTGATTGCAGATATGAATGGTGTGGTGCGTGGCAAACGCATCGAACGCACCAGCCTCCATAAGGTTTACGAGAAAGGCATCAACCTGCCAGCCTCTTTATTTGCTCTGGATATCAATGGCTCCACGGTGGAAAGCACCGGCCTGGGCCTGGACATCGGCGATGCTGACCGAATCTGCTATCCAATCCCCGATACCCTGTGCAACGAGCCATGGCAAAAGCGCCCTACCGCGCAATTGCTGATGACCATGCACGAACTCGAAGGCGACCCGTTCTTCGCCGACCCGCGCGAAGTGCTGCGCCAGGTCGTCGCCAAGTTCGACGAAATGGGCCTGACCATCTGCGCCGCATTCGAGCTGGAGTTCTACCTGATCGACCAGGAGAACGTGAACGGCCGTCCACAGCCGCCGCGCTCGCCGATCTCCGGCAAACGCCCGCATTCGACCCAGGTTTACCTGATCGACGACCTCGACGAATACGTCGACTGCCTCCAGGACATTCTGGAAGGTGCGAAAGAGCAAGGCATTCCGGCTGACGCCATCGTCAAGGAAAGCGCCCCGGCCCAGTTCGAAGTGAACCTGCACCACGTGGCCGACGCCATCAAGGCGTGCGACTACGCCGTACTGCTCAAGCGTCTGATCAAGAACATCGCCTACGACCACGAAATGGACACGACCTTCATGGCCAAGCCCTATCCGGGTCAGGCAGGTAATGGTCTGCACGTCCACATCTCGATCCTGGATCGCGATGGCAAGAATATCTTCACCAGCGAGGATCCCGAGCAGAACGCCGCATTACGTCATGCGATCGGCGGTGTGCTCGAGACCCTGCCGGCGCAGATGGCGTTCCTGTGCCCGAACGTCAACTCGTATCGCCGGTTCGGTGCCCAGTTCTACGTACCCAACTCGCCGACCTGGGGCCTGGACAACCGTACGGTTGCCATCCGGGTTCCGACCGGCACAGCCGATGCCGTGCGTATCGAACACCGCGTAGCCGGTGCCGATGCCAACCCGTATCTGCTCATGGCTTCCGTGCTGGCAGGCGTGCACCACGGCCTCGTCAACAAGATCGAGCCAGGCGCGCCGGTGGAAGGCAACTCCTACGAGCAACATGAGCAAAGCCTGCCTAACAACCTGCGCGATGCCCTGCGCGAGCTGGACGACAGTGCGGTCATGGCCAAGTACATCGACCCGAAATACATCGATATCTTTGTGGCCTGTAAAGAGAGCGAGCTTGCGGAATTCGAACACTCCATCTCCGACCTCGAGTACAACTGGTACCTGCACACAGTCTGATTGAGGCTGAGTGTCCAGTCCTGAAATAGGTTTACACCTGTTTCAGTCTCAAAACGCTCGATGCACCGCATCGGGCGTTTTGCATTTCAAGGCCAGATGAGACGCACCTAATGAAAAATTACTTCCCGCCCTGTGGAAAATAGAAGTTCACTACCTCACCGCACTTTATGGCAACTCCATTTTCATATTTCAGAATGCTTGATATTAAACTCTACGTAATCCAGCACATCTTTATAACGTGGACGTCACGCCAAACAAGAAGTTATCAAACAGCTCAGCGCCACTAAAAACAGCGAGCAGTCATTTAACTGCACAGGCACCACACATAACACTCCAAACATCAACACCCGTAACAGATTGACAAATAGAGGCATTTTGCAATAATCCTGCGCTTCAATGGAGCTGTTTTCTCAGGGTTGCCAGCGCCAGCAAGCAAAAGGGGTTGAGATGAACGCCAAAGAGTCTGTTCATTCGCCCCCGACCCCATCATAAGGAATTGAAGAAATGAGCTCGAGAATTAGCCACTTGACAGTTCTGGCGGTGACCATTGCTGCCCTCGGTGGCTGCCAGAGTCTGAATACTGGCATGGACAGCATGTCGCAAACGATACGCGAGGTTGGAGCCAAGCACGGAACGCTGATTCTTTGCGGAGTGGGTGCAGTCGGTGGAGCCGTCATCGGCGCCAAGCTGGGTGGCAAGGAAGGTGCTCTTATAGGTGGCGGACTTGGAACAGCCGCAGGCTGTTACGCCGGCTCTATCTGGGAAGCCAAGATGAAGGCCCTCGAACAGATCGCTCACGACGAAAACATGTCCATCCAGGTTCAATCTCTGAACCTTGAAGCGCCTGTTGGCAACACCGCTGGCACTGAGGGTGGCCTCGTCGCCCTGGTGCAAGATGAAAGTATGTTTACGTCCGGGTCTGCTCAATTGACCGCGACGGGTAAGCGCCAGGCACAAAAGCTGGCACAGACATTCGCTCAACAAAGCGGTGACGGAAAGGGAGTTGATCAGCGCCGATTCCTGGTTGTTGGTCATACCGATGCTACCGGCAGCGCGAGTTTCAATCAGAAGCTATCCGAACAACGCGCACGTACCGTTGGCAAAATTTTCCAGGACGCCGGTGTCAAGTCTGATCGTATTTATTACCAGGGCGCTGGCTCCTCGCGACCTGTCGCAAATAACGAGACGGTGGAAGGGCGAAACAGCAACCGCCGCGTCGAAATCAGCGAAATGAAGTCCGAAGATATATTGGTCAAACGTGTTCAGGCCGAATCGTCCAACGCCAAGTACGCTGTTTACAGCGCCGGGGCGCAAAAAAAGCCCGAGACGGCAGTTAAAACGCCTGCCAAGGCGAAAGCAAAGGATACCGTCGTAGCGTCCAAACCCGCCCAAGCCCCTGCGAAATCTTCAAGCACGGAGCCTGCTTCTACTCCCGAAGCACCCGCCAGTTCTACATTGGTTAACTTTGGCGGCGTACTCGCGAATAACGAGCAAAGCGTCACAGCTTCCATCAAGCCTAAATCAGGCGGGTTCGCGCTCATATCCTCGGCACAGGCAAGTGACCTTCCAATCCAAAGCTGCGAAGCGGATGCCCCGCGAGAAACCGGCCAGGTCTTGAGCCTTGCCAATGACAAGCCTTTGATTGACCACAAGACCTACGAGTACATGGCCGGATACAACAACCGTGTATGGGCCGAGCGCGTCAATGGCAACCTGCTGACGATTACGCCCGTCTCTATCCTCAAGGAAAACGCAGCCGTAGACCGACAGCCAATCCTTGAAATAGTCAAAGACTACGATGCGGGCAACCGTAAAAGCCTCAAGGCTATCCAGGGCATTGCCAACACCTACGAGGGCGAAACCCAGGTGCTCTATCGAGTTTTCGCAAAAGACCCAAAGGCAGCAGTTTCCTGCATCGACGTCGTCTTTGAGAAAAACGCTCCGCAGGCCACCAAAGGGCAAGTTTTCTACCCACGCGGGCAGTCGGCCTATGTGGCCAAATTCATTCCGATCAAAGCTTCCTGATCCCTGAGAGAACAGATCATGCAAGATTTCTCACCTACCTCAATGCTCGCATTGATGCTGGCAAACCGGTTGGCGGCGGCGTCGTTGATCTCATTGGTAGTAGCGATAATCGTCGCTGCACTGAACTGGGATAAGGTTTGCTATTTTGTCCGTCGTGCCTGGCACTGTACCCCTTTGATCGGCACCGTGGCTCGGTTGGCCAGGCAAGCGAAACGGGAGCGTGGCTCGTCTGACAGCTCCGGTTGGAGCGACGGTGAACTCCGTTTGTGCCAGGAATATTACACAAGCTATAAAAAGGTTGATAAAGACCCGGCTTACTACGCCAAGTGCCGGGATTACCTGTCGAAGGTGTGTGAAACAGGTCGGCGTACCAGCCCTTTTTGGGTGATCCCTTTGATGGCAGGACTGCTGATCCTGGAAGCGGTCGGTTTCGCTTACGTTATCGGGCCCTTCGTAAATCGCGAAATATCTGCGAACAACCTCCAATACCTCACCTGGTCTGTAGCCACGTTCCTTGCTCTTATCTCCGGATTCTTTGCCCACATCGCAGGTCATGAAATCCATCACAACTCGCTTATCAAAAAAGCACGCCACTGGTGGAGAGGAACACCGACGCAGCAACGTGACAACCAGATCGGGAAAGACATTGCTCAGATCTCCATTGATGACACTCACAATGATGATACGGCCCACGGCTACAACAAGATTCTGGCCCGTATCAAGACCAACGAGACCGTTACCGTCAAGCATTTCTGGGTAGCGATGTTCGGCGTCACCATTATCATTATCGCAATTGCTGCATTTTGGGTTCGTGCTGAACAGCTCAATGCAATGGAAACAGAGCTGGTCGCTGGCTATCAGATCAACGAATCAGCGAAGTCATCGAACAGTCCGTTTGACTTGCCTGCCGCTTCTGCCGACGTTGAGAGGCAGAGCCAGGAAAAAACGTTCGACGACAAGATTGGCGCAGAGCATCGCGCCTCGATGGTGACCTTTGGCGTGTTGTCAGTAGTGTTCGTGGCCATCCAGTTCATCGCGCTGTGGCTCTCCATGGTTTACGGCTTTGCGGGCCTGGCATCCCGTGATGCCTACGAGACGATCAGCAAGTTCAGGACTGCAGACGAAATGGTTCGCTGGATGGATCGTCAACGAGCCGCTATTCGTGATCATGCGAACCATAAGCTCTCGCTTCTTCGAGACAAGGTTTCAAATTACGACATGACCAGCAATGATGGGGTAAACAGCACCTCAACGTCGCAAGAGCGGAACTTTGAAGCCTTTTTGAAGCTTGAAAAAGCCAAGGAAGACGACAGGACTATTGCTGAGCATCGGGCAGCGCTGGAGTTGAAAAAACGTAAAGATGGAGTTTCTGCCGAGTACCAATCTGACGCACAGGTTAAGCAGGAAGCCCCCAAGATTCAGCATCCGACACCCAAGCAACCTGAACTGACTATCGAGGCTCCAGCGACTCAACCTGCTGCCGCCGCAAATACAGTGAAGCCCACCGAGTTTGACGACCTTCGCAGTTTGTCCGATGAGGAGCTTGAACTGGTGGTCGACGTTTACCAGCTTGCGCTCGAACAACTGAAGCGCATCCGTGCAACCCAGGTTGTACTTGCCAAAACGGGCAAATTCCCGGCACACCAAGGGGCAACGGTCTGATGAAAAGCATGCTGCGAAAAATTTTGATCGCAGCCATGCTTCTTCCTGCCGCCACTATGGCGGCAGAGCGGAACGACATGGCGAGCTGCTATGAAGCGTCCAGACTGACCGAGTTCAAGCCGGCACCAAGCGGTCGTCAGTTGGTGATCATTGTCGATCAGACAATCAAGATGCCTGAAGACATTCAGCGATCAGCCTGGGAAAAAATTGACCGGTTTGTTCAGCCAGGCGACCAAGTGAAGCTTTACACCTTCTCAGCTTTCGTGCCGGGAGAGTACATGCGCCTGCAGGCGGATGTGACGCTTGAAGTCCCCCCGGCAGATACCGTCCGTAATGACATGGGTATGAGCAAGCTACGCCAGCTCGATGCCTGCATGAAAACCCAAAAGGCGAGCTTCGTTCGTGGCGTCGGGGGGTTGTTTGTGAAGGCCATGCGTGACGCCAACAACGACAATCCTAAAAGCGAGATACTCCACGCGCTTCGTGAAGTGGGCTCGGACATGAGTCAGCAGAGTGCCAGGGATCGGGTGGTCTTTTTGATCAGCGACATGCTGGAGAACAGTGATTACGCATCGTTCTACGCCAACAGCGCCATTCAGAACCTCAACGTTGCGCAAGAAATCAAGAAAGCCTCTGACAAGAGCCTCTTCTCCGACCTCTCGGGCGCTCGGGTTTATGTCGCAGGCGCTGGACTGGTGACTGACAGCATCAAGCAGAAATACCGCTCAGGCAAGACAATGGATCTCTTGAACGAGTTCTGGTCTTCATACTTTGAAAAGTCCAACTCCAGACTGGAAGCCTTCGGAACTCCAATGCTCAACGTAGACCTGAAGTAGGCACCCATTACTTAAAGAAGCTTGCCTCTCCTGAGGTTGATAAAAAACGCCGCAGGCTCTTTGAGCGCTGCGGCGTTTTTCGTTGTGCCGGGCGACGTTTAGACGCGCCTCAAAGCCCGCCGACGTGAAACGCCTTCACTTCCAGATACTCGTCCAATCCGTAGCTGGAGCCTTCACGGCCCAGGCCCGACTGCTTGACCCCGCCAAACGGCGCGACTTCCATCGAGATGATGCCGGTGTTGAGGCCGACCATGCCGAACTCCAGCGCCTCGCCGAAGCGCCATGAACGACGCAGGTCCTGAGTGAAGTAATACGCGCCCAGGCCGTAAGGTGTGGCGTTGGCCAGTGCCAGTGCCTGGGCTTCGTCGGTGAAGCGCATCAGCGGGGCGACGGGGCCGAAGGTTTCTTCGTTGGCCAGCAGCATGCCTGCGTGGGTATCGCCCAGCACCGTCGGCTGGACGAACTGGCTGTCGCCGTCCGGCATACCGCCGTACAGCAGTTTCGCGCCCTGGCTCAGGGCATCGTCGATGTGCCGGGCGACTTTGCTGACCGCTGCCGGGTTGATCAGCGGGCCGATGGTGACGCCGTCTTCCAGACCGTTGCCGACCTTGAGTTTGGCGACTGCTTCGACCAAGCGTGCGGCGAAACGGTCGTAGATGCCGTCCTGCACCAGAATGCGGTTGGCGCACACGCAGGTCTGCCCGGCGTTGCGAAACTTGCTGAGCATGATGCCGGTGACGGCCTGCTCCAGATCGGCATCGTCGAACACAATGAACGGCGCGTTGCCGCCCAGTTCCAGACTCAGACGCTTGATGTGCTCGGCGCTCTGGCGCATCAGCAGACGACCCACAGCGGTAGAGCCGGTGAAGGAAATCTTGCGCACCACCGGGTTGCCGGTCAGTTCTTCACCGATGCCGGATGGCATCCCGGTGATGACGTTGAACACGCCAGCCGGAATGCCCACACGCTCGGCCAGTACCGCCAATGCCAAGGCCGACAGCGGCGTGAGGTCGGAGGGTTTGACGATGATCGGGCAGCCTGCCGCGAGGGCTGGGGCGCACTTGCGGGTAATCATCGCGTTGGGGAAATTCCACGGAGTGATGGCAGCGCAAACGCCGACCGGCTGCTTGAGCGTCATCAGACGGCGATCAGCGCTCGGCGCAGGAATGGTTTCACCATACGAGCGACGTGCTTCTTCGGCGAACCATTTGACGAAGCTGGCGCCGTAGCGGATTTCTCCACGGGACTCGTTAAGCGGCTTGCCCTGCTCAAGGGTCATGATCAGCGCCAGGTCTTCGACGTTTTCCAGCATCGCCTGATGCCAGCGCTCCAGCAACGCTGCACGCTCGGCGGCCGGGCGCGCGCGCCAGGCCGGCCATGCGCGGTCAGCAGCTTCGATGGCGCGGCGGGTTTCAGCGCCTTGCAGCGCCGGAACCTGTGCGATGACGTCGCCGGTGGCCGGGTCGGTAATGTCCAAGGTCGCGCCATCGTCGGCCACGATCCACTGCCCATCGACGTAGGCGCGTTCTACCAGCAGGCTGGGGTCTTTCAAAGGGTGCTTGAGCATGGTCGGTCGAGTCCTGTTCCGGGATGACTGTCAGTCTAAGCAGCCATCACAGTCCAGGATGCTGAAAGCAGGGAATGCGGGCGGCAAACGCTGCTGAATTTCGCGCCCGCACGGCAGCCTCTACTGCTTCAGCGAGCCCAGCAGACTTTGCAGAAAACGCTCGCCTGCGTTCATCTGGCTTTCTTCGATGAACTCGTCAGGCTTGTGCGCCTGTTCGATGGAACCCGGCCCGCAGACCACCACTGGCACGTTGAGGCGACCGGCGAACAAGCCGCCTTCGGTGCCGTACGAGACCTTGATGTGTTGCGTGCCGGGCTCGGCGAAGGCGTGCAGCATGCGCACGGCTTCAACGCTGGGATGGGTCTCCAGCGCCGGGTATTCGTTCATGATTTCGATGTCGATGGCTGCCACGCCGGACAGTTGCCTGGCTTCACGCACCAGCACTTCGGCACGCTCACGCAACTGCTCCAGCAATTGGTCCGGATCATCGCCCGGCAGGTTGCGGTATTCGAACTCAAGGGTGCAGAGGTTCGGCACGATGTTCAGCGCCTTGCCGCCATCGATACGGCCGATGTGGACGGTGCTGTACGGAATGTCGTAGCCGTCGTCACGCACGCCCTGCTGCTCGACCTGTTTCTGGCTCTTGCGCAGTTCGGCAATGAAGTCGCTGGCCAGGTGAATGGCGTTGACCGCACGCGGTGCCAGCGAGGAATGCGCTTCCTGACCCCGGCAGTAAGTCCGGTACGAACTCTTGCCCTTGTGACCGACCGCGAACTGCATCAGCGTCGGCTCGCCCACCACACACAAAAACGGGCGCACAGGTGCCAGATGAAGCACGTCCAGCAGGCGCCGCACGCCGACACAGCCGATTTCTTCGTCGTGGGACAGGGCCAGTTGCAGCGGTCGCGTCAGGGTCATGTCGGCGGCATCGAGCATGGCGTCTATGGCCAGCGCGATGAAGCCTTTCATGTCGCAGGTGCCGCGCCCATAGATGCGCCCGTCACGCAGCGTGGCCTGAAACGGCGGCATCGTCCACGCCTGCCCTGCGGCGGGCACGACGTCTGTGTGCCCGGAGAGCAACACACCGGGCTGCTCGCGAGGGCCGGTGCTGGCGAACAGATTGGCTTTCTTGCCGGTCTCGTCCTTGACGATAAGCGACTCGATGCCCTTGGTCGCCAGCAGGTCGCGAACGTAGTCGATCAGCGCCATGTTCGGCTCCGACGACACGGTTTCGAAGGCAATCAGGCGTTTGAAGATGTCCAGCGCACGCGGTGTCATGAGGCTTTACTCGCAAGTTCTGAGAAGGCGGCAAAACGGCGGATATCGAACGGACTGATCAGCGTGCTGGTGGTGCCGGTGCTGATCAGTTCGGCCATGACATCGCCCACGCCCGGGCCGAGCTGAAAGCCATGGCCGCAGAAACCGAACGCGTAGTACAGGCCGTCGACCTTGCCGCTGGGGCCCATGATCGGCAATGAGTCCGGCGTGTAGCTTTCGATGCCGCTCCACACGCGGATAATGTTCAGGTTGCCGACGCTAGGCAGCAGGCGACGCATCTGCTGCATGTGATTGATGAGGCTGTTGGGGTCGAAATACGCGCGACGGTTGACCATGTCCGGCCTGGTGCGTACGCCACCGCCAATGACAATGTTGCCGCGCGCGATCTGGCGGAAATACACCACTTCGTGGGGGATCTTGGTGAACACGCCGATCACCGTTGGCAGCGCGTAAGGCACAGGCTCGGTGACCGACATCTGCGGGCCGAAGGTTTCCAGCGGCACCGGCTCGCCGAACTGCGACGAGAGCTTTTCGCCCCAGGCTCCGGCGGTGATCAATAATTGATCAGCTGTGAAGATTCGGCCATCGGTGGTCGTGACCTGAAATTCCTTGCCGACCTTTTCGACGTGCAGCACTTCAGTGCGCTCTTCGATCCTCGCCCCGGCACGTATCGCCGCACGGGCCCAGGCGGGCGCGGCGAGACGCGGGTTGGCGTGGCCGTCGTGTGGCGCGTAGGAGCCGCCTTTTACGTCCGGCCCCAGAAACGGAAAACGCTCGTGCAGCGCTTTGCCCTGAAGTACTTGCAGGTCCAGCTCACGCGCTTCGGGGGCAGCAGCGTAGGCTTCAAGCTCAGGAATTTCGTCTTCGCGGTAGCAGACGCGCATGTGGCCACTGGGCAGAAACTCCAGGTCTTCGCCTATCAGCTGCGGCAGGCGCTTCCACAGCGCAAAGGAACGGTTGGCCAGCTCCAGTTGATCCAGATGACGACCCTGACGGCGCACGTTGCCGAAGTTGACGCCGCTGGCGTACTGGCCGACCACGTCGCGCTCCAGCAGCGTCACCGACTTGCCGCGCTGACGCAGAAAGAACGAAGACGCCGCGCCCATCACGCCGCCGCCGACAATCAGTACATCGACCCTGAGCTGCTTCATGACACCACCTCGTCTGTCATCATCGACAACGGTTTGACCGGCGCCTGACCGCGCTGGCGGCCGACCTGCTCGACCGGTACGCCGGATTCGGCAGCGATCACTTCGGCTCCGGCCTGCGAGCAATAACGCCCCTGGCAGCGACCCATGCCGACCCGGCTGAAAGCCTTGGCGCGGTTGACTTCACAGGCGCCTTTTTCACGCACCACACCGCGCAGTTCGCCCGCGCTGATCATTTCGCAGCGACAGATAATGGCTTCATCAGGCAGCGCCTTCGCCTGCGCAGACGGCCAGGGAAAGGCTTCCATCAGCCCGACACGGAAGCGATCCATGACCTCAAGACTCTGCCGCAGGTTATCCACGCGCTGGTTATCCACAGGCATGCCCAGGTCACTCAGCAAGGTCAGCGCGGCGAGACGCCCGGCCTGTTCGGCCGCATCGGCACCGCGAATTTTCGCGCCATCGCCTGCGGCATAGACACCCGCGACAGAGGTGCGGCCGTCGTCGTCCACGGCCAGCACCCATTGCCCGGACGCTTCGTCGAAACGCAGGCCGCAGCCGGCCAGATCAGCCAACTGGGTTTCAGGTCGCAGGTGGTAACCCAGCGCCAGCGCATCGCAATCGATTGTCAGGGCGCTGCCGTTGGCGAGCCTCACGCGCACGCCGGTCACGCCATCTTTCTCGTCACCCAGAATTTCTTCAGGCTTGATGCCCAGATGCACCGGCACCCTGGCGCTGTACAACTGAGCCAGCAGCTTCATGCCGTTGAACAACAAACCCGGACGCGACAGCAATTTTGGCATCGCGCCGATGCGTTTGCTGAACGGTGAAGTGTCGAGCACGGCCGCCACGTCGGCACCGGCTTTGACGTACTGGCTGGCGACCAGATACAGCAACGGACCGCTGCCCATGAACACCACACGGCTGCCGATGGAAACCGACTGCGACTTGAGCGCGATCTGCGAGCCGCCCAGGCTGTAGGTGCCTGCGAGTTGCCAGCCTTTGATCGGCATCAGTCGGTCGGTGGCGCCCGCGCAAAGAATCAACGCGTCGTACTCCACGACCGTGTGCACACCCTTGCTGACGCAGCAGAGCTGGCCTGAGGTGAGGTTCCAGGCCAGGGTGTCGGGGCGGTAATCGATCTGGCTGCGCAGACGGTCGAAGCTTTCGTGCAGGTCGCGCGCCTTGGCCGCTTCGGTGCCGTACAGCGCCGGGTAATCACGTTTGAAGCCTTCGGGCTGGCGGCGGTAGATCTGTCCGCCATCACGCCGGTTTTCATCGATCAGAATCGGTTTGATGCCAGCGGCCAACAACGTTTCGGCGCAACGGGTGCCCGCAGGACCGGCGCCAACGATGACCACACGCGGGCTGGCGGTGTGACTGACATTCAGCCGTGGAGAAGTGGCCATTTCGCCTCCGGTTGGGTGGTGACGATATCGAGCCCGTCACGGACTTCGTTGGAACAGGCGCGCAGGCGCTCGCCACTGCGGGTCCAGACCCAGCAATCCTGACAGGCGCCCATCAGACAGAAACCGGCCCGACGCCCCGAATCGAACTCGGACTGACGCAAGGCATTGCCTCCGGTCAGCAGCGCCACCATCAGCGTGTCGCCCTGCAAGGCTTCGACAGGTGCCCCGTCGACGATCAGGTTGACGACCGGCCGATCACGCTCGCCCAGTCTTACAAAACGGCCACTCATGCGTAGGCTCCTACGGTGACGGGGTCCAGATCGCTCTGACGTTCCTGCAACTCACCGCCGTCGCGATGACAGAGGATTTCGCTGCCGCCTGCGATGACGCGACGACCCGGTGCCGTCTTGTTGCACAGTCCTTCGATGCGCACGGGGCAGCGATTGAGGAAAGTGCACAGCTCCGGCGTATTCGATGGCGCGCTGATCGGCGGCAGCTTGCCGCTGGTCACGCCGCAGCCTTCCAGCCAGCCCTGGCGCAGCTCGGGCACCGAATGCACCAGCAGGTCGGTGTAGGGATGAAAAGGCGTCTGGCTGAAGGCGTCACGGCTGCCCTCTTCGACCTTGTGGCCGCTGTACATCACCACGATGTCATCGCACAGCGCGCGCACGGTGGAGATGTCATGGCTGATGAACAGGTAGGAAACCCCCAGCTTGCGCCGCAGGTCGCCAAGCAGTTCGAGAATGCAGGCACCGACCACGGTATCCAGCGCCGAGGTCACTTCGTCGCACAGGATCAGGTCCGGCTTGGCTGCAAGCGCACGGGCCAGGTTGACGCGCTGCTTCTGGCCGCCCGACAGTTCGTTGGGGCGCCGGTCGGCCAGTTCGCGCGGCAGACGCACCAGGTCCATCAACTCGTGGATGCGATCACGCAGTGCCTTGCCCTTGAGGTTGAAATACATTTTCAGCGGGCGGGCCAGAATCGCGCTGACGTTGTGCATCGGGTTGAGCGCGGTGTCGGCGTTCTGAAACACCATCTGGATGCGGCGGAACTGTTCTTTCGTTCGCCCGGCCAAATCGCCGGACAACGGCGCACCGTCGAACGTCAGGCTGCCTTGTGCAGGATCCAGCAGACCGGCGACCACACGGGCCAGGGTCGATTTGCCCGAACCGGATTCACCGATCACGCCGATGGCCTGACCCCGGCGAATGGTCAGGTCGATGTCTTCGAGCACGCGGATCATCGGCATGCCTTGAAGATTCTTCTTGCCGTAGCCTGCGGTCAGGCCCTTGATGGTCAGCAGCGTGCTGTCCTTGACCATGTCGCTGGCCGGCGACAGTTTCGCGTCGGGACGGGCGGCGGCGAGCAGGCTGCGCGTGTATTCGTCTTCCGGCCCCTTGAGCAATGCAGCCGTGCTGCCCTGCTCGATAATTTTTCCGCCATTGAGCACGACAATCTGATCGGCCATCTGCGCCACGACCGCCAGGTCGTGGGAGACATACACGGCCGTCGCGCCACGATCCCGTACCACGCGCTTGAAAGCCCGCAGCACGTCGATCTGTGTGGTCACGTCCAGCGCAGTGGTTGGCTCGTCGAGGATCACCAGCAGGGGATCGCTGATCAGTGCCATCGCCGCCATGACCCGCTGCAACTGACCGCCCGAGACCTGATGCGGATAGCGCTGGCCGATGGTTTCGGGGTTGGGTAACGCGAGATCGCGAAACAGGTCGACGGCTTTTCGCTGCAGGTCCGAACGACTGCCCAGACCATGAATCAGCGCGCCTTCGATCACTTGATCGATCAGCTTTTTCGCCGGATTGAAGGCCGCCGCCGCGCTTTGTGCGACGTAGGAAACCCGATTGCCGCGCAAGCCTTGCAACCGGCTTTCTGGCAGGCTGAGCATGTCGTGCTCACCGACCTGAACGACGCCACCGGCGAGCTTGCAGCCACGTCGGGCATAGCCCAGCAGCGCCAGGGCGATCGTGGTCTTGCCGGAACCGGACTCGCCGATCAGCGCCAGTACTTCACCTTTCTCCAGCGCAAAGCTCACGCCCTTGACGATTTCCAGCTCACCCTTGTCGGTGTCGGCCACCACACGCAGGTCTTGCACCCGAATCAATTGACTCATCTCAGTGCCCTCCCGAGCGTCGGCTGCGCCGCGATGACAAACGGTCGATAAACAGATTCACGCCAATGGTCAGCGAGCCGATGGCCAGCGCAGGAATCACGATGGCCGGCGCGCCCTGATTGAGCCCGCCGATGTTTTCGCGCACCAGCGAGCCGAGGTCGGCATCTGGCGGCTGCACGCCCAGACCGAGAAAGCTCATGCCGCTGAGCAACAGCACAATAAAGCCGAAACGCAGGCCCAGATCCGTCAGCACCGGGTTGAGCATGTTCGGCAGAATTTCGCGGCAGGCGATGTACAGACGGCCCTCACCACGGGTGCGCGCCACCTGTACGTACTCAAGCGCTTCGATGTTCACCGCCATGCTGCGGGCGATGCGAAACGCGCCCGGCGTATAGCTCAGCACAGCGGTGCACACCAGCAGCACCTCGGACGAACCGAATGCGGAGACCATGATCAGCGCAAGCATCTTGCTCGGAATCGAAATGAACGCGTCCATCAGGCGGCTGATGATTTCGTCCAGCCACTTGGGCGCAACCACCGACAACAGCGCACACATGGTGCCGATACCGCTGGCCAATACGGCGGAGATCAACGCCAGACCGACCGTGAAGCGTGCGCCGATCAGCACGCGGCTGAGCATGTCGCGGCCCAGGTAATCGGTGCCGAACGGGAACGCCGCGCTAATGTTTTCGAAGACGTTGTCGGACACCACCTCGCCCACCGGATGCGGCGCGAGCCACGGGCCGAATAGCGCGATCATGAGCCAGAAGAAGCAGACCGAAGCGCCCACCAACCCCAGCCAGGCGATCTTGCGAGGCGCACGCACTTGAACGGCGGGCGTAGATGTCTCAATGATCGGGTTCATTGGTTTCTCAGCCTCGGGTTGGAAAGAATTGCACACAGGTCGGCCAGCAGCACCAACCCAAGGTAAGCCGCGCAGAACAGCATGGTGCAGCCCTGAACCAGCGCCATGTCACGGTTGGTCACCGCATCGACCATCAGGCTGGCAATGCCCGGATAGTTGAAGATCGTCTCGACGATGACTACACCGCCCAGCAGATAGGAAAGACTCAACGCCACGGCGTTGACGATGGGGCCGATGGCGTTGGGCAAGGCATGTCGCAGCACGATACGCACCGGGCTTACGCCTTTGAGCCGGGCCATTTCGACGTAAGGGCTGTCGAGCTGATCGATGACAGCGGCGCGAGTCATGCGCGCCATCTGGGCGACGATCACGCAGCACAGTGTCATGACCGGCAACGCATAGGTGCGGATAAATTGCAGCGGCGTGCTGGCGTCACCACCATAGGACAGCGCCGACAGCCAGCCCAGTTTGACGGCGAAGATCAGCACCGCCAGCGTGGCGACCAGAAATTCCGGCACCGCCACCAGCGACAGGGTGACGAAATTCAGGGCGCTGTCGATTCGTCCGCCTCGGCCCATGGCTGCGCCGATGCCCAGCATCAGGGCGACCGGCACCGACACCAGCGCGGTGGTTGCGGCCAGCATCAGGGTGTTAGGGAAACGTCCGGCGATCAGGTCGGAAACCGGCATCGCGTTGGATACCGATTCACCGAAATTGCCGCCCAGCAGGTTCATCAACCATTGCAGATAACGCACCACACCCGGTTGATCGAGCCCCAGTTTTGTACGCAATGCCGCAACCTGTTCAGGTGTCGCGAACTGCCCCAGAGCCTGTTGCGCCGCATCCCCTGGCAGCACCGCCGTAATGGCGAAGACCACCATGGACACGATCAGCAGCGTGACGATCGCAGCGCCGAAGCGCTGCAGGATCAACCCGAGTGTGTTGCTATTCATCTGCATCCTCCCGCTCGATTCACAGCCGCTTTCACGCGTCCAGCCAGACCTGCTCACTGAACATGTAGCCCATGAAACCGCCCAGCGGATTGCTGGAATAGCCCTGGATACGCTTGTCCACACCATCGATGTTGCTGATGAACACCGGGATGCCGATGCCGCAGTTCTGGCTGACCAGGGTCTGCATGTCGCCATACATTTTGGCGCGCTTGTCGTCGTCGGTTTCACCACGGGCCAGCATCAGCAACTGGTCGAACTGATCGTTCTTCCAGCCCGATTCGTTCCAGGGTGCCGAGGACTGGAAGAACTGCGAGAAGATCACGTCGGCGTTAGGGCGCGGGTTGATGTTGCCGAAGCTCAGCGGGTGCTTCATCCAGTGATTGGACCAGTAGCCATCGCTTGGCAGGCGGTTGACGTTGAGCGTCAGCCCGGCCTGTTTCGCCGATTGCTGCAACAGCACGGCGATGTCGACGGAACCGGTGGCCGCAGGTGAGGCGGCAACGGCCATGGTGATCTTTTCCATGCCGGCTTTCTTGAGCAGGAACTTCGCCTTCTCGGGATCGTAGGCGCGTTGCGGCAGATCAGCATTGAAATAACGCGAACCGGGCGCAATCGGATGATCGTTGCCAACCCGGGCGTAGCCACGGAACACCGCTGATTTGACCTGTTCACGGTCCAGCAGGTACTTCATGGCTTCGGTGAATTCGGGGCTCTTGCCGGGCATCTGGTCCTGACGAATGATAAGGTCGGTGTAGTTGCCGGACGGCGCATCGACCACCCGGTGCTTGGCACTGGCGGCGATGCGGCTGGTGGAGCGCGGGTTGACCTCGTTGATCATGTGCACATCGCCGGACAGCAGCGCGTTGACCCGCGATGGCTCGTCGGCAATGGCGATGAACTCGATCTCGTCCAGGTACGGCAGGCCCGGCTTCCAGTAGTTGGGGTTACGCACGCTGACCGAACGTACGCCAGGGTTGAACTCCTTGACCTTGAACGGACCGGTGCCGATGCCCTTGCTGAAATCGGTGGTGCCTTCGGGCACGATCAGCAGGTGGGAAACAGCGAGAATCGATGGCAGTTCGGCGTTCGGCGAACTGAGGGTGATCTGCACTTCCAGCGGGCCGGTGGCCTTGATCTCGGAAAACTGCGCCATCAGCGGCATCACTTTGGAACCGGTGGCCGGGTCTTTGTGGCGTGACAGCGAGAACACCACGTCGCCTGCGGTCAGCGACTTGCCATCGTGGAACGTCACGTCTTTGCGCAGGGTGATGGTCCAGACGGTCGCGTCCTTGTTGTCGATCTTCTCGGCCAGCTCCATGTGCGGAACCAGATGACTGTCGAAACGGGTCAGGCCGTTGTAGAACATGTAGTGACGCACGTAGTCGGTGGACAGTGCGCCTTTCGCAGGATCGAGCGTGTCGGCTGTGGAGCTGGACATGCCCGCCACACGAATACGACCGCCCGGTTTGCCTTTGACAGGCGCCGCGTCGTCATCGGCGAAGACCTTGCCAGCGGCACCGAACAGGCTGGTGGAGCCTGCCGCAACCACACCGGCAACGCCCAGCATACGCAGTGCATCACGACGCGAAAGGCCGCGATTGAGACCCTCGAAAACGCGCAGGCTGTCTTCGCCTGTGATCAGCGGGGAATCGTTTTTCTTGTCAGCCATATCAGTTCTACCTGTCGAAAAAGGGAAATTCCGAGTTGCTCACGGTTGACCGGAGCGTCCTTCAAACACACACGACGACGGTGAAACAAAACACTCAGTGACGACTGTCCTGATAGCGGTAGTACGCGCCGACCAGGGGCAGAAACCACGGTTTGCCAAAGTGCCCGGGAATGGCCGGCCAGTTCAGGTCTTTCCAGGGATTGGCCTGCGCCTTGCCTTCCATGACATCGGCCATGACTTGGCCCATGTGCACTGACATCTGCACGCCGTGCCCGCTGTAGCCCATCGAGTAGAAGACGCCGTCGTGCTCGCCTGCACGCGGCAAACGATCGGACGTCATGTCCACCAGACCGCCCCAGCAGTAATCGACCTTCACCTGCGCCAGCTGCGGAAACATCTGGATCATGGCCGCCTGCAGCACCTTGCCGCTCTTGGCGTCGGAGCTGCTGTTGGACATGGCGAAGCGGGCACGTCCGCCGAACAGCAAACGGTTATCCGGGGTGAGGCGGAAATAGTTGCCGATCAAACGACTGGTCACGTACGCACGCTGGTGGGGAAACAACTGATCGATCAAGGCTTGCGGCAGCACTTCGGTGGCAATCACAAAGCTGCCGACCGGCACGATGCGGCGGCGATACCAGCCCAGCCCGCCGTGCTGACAGGCGCCTGTTGCCAGAAACACCTGCGTCGCCTGAATCGAGCCTTTCGAGGTGTTGACCACAAAACCGTTGCGATTGGCTTTCCAGTCCTTGACCGTTGTGTCCTGATAAATCCGCGCACCGTGACGCACCGCCGCATCGGCCAGACCCAGGCCAAAGCGTCCCACGTGAATCTGCACACCATTACGCTGCAGAAGCCCACCGTGAAACTCGTCCGAACCGATTTCGGAGCGGATGTCCTGCGCCGACAGCAGCTCGACGTCGGCATCGACCTCACGACGGATCAGCTCGCAGGTGCGCGCCAGTCCTTCGTAATGGCCCGGCTTGGCGGCCAGCTTCAATTTGCCGTTGCGCTTGATGTCGCAGGCGATGTTTTCCTGCTCGATCACGCCGACAACACTTTGTACTGCGCTCTCATACGCCTTGTAGAACTCGCGAGCCTGAGCCGCACCCAGCGTCGCGCTCAACGATGCGTAATCCTGCGCCACACCCGTGTTGCACTGCCCGCCGTTGCGGCCGGACGCTTCGCCGATCACCCGGCCTGCATCCACCACCACGACGCTGGCACCTTTCAAGGCCAATGCACGCGCTGCCGAGAGCCCGGTGAACCCGCCACCGACCACTACCACGTCAGCCTGCCCCTCCACCGCGCCAGCCTGCGCGCCGGTGAAATCTGGAGCCGTATCGAGCCAGTAGGACTCACTGCGCATCTTGTTCCCCTTGTCACTCATGGAAGAGCACCTTGAAAAATGCCGTGTCGCGGGTAGTCCTGCTTACAGGCCGACCAGTCCCGCCAGACCGCCGATGTCCGGAATCTGGTGATACTCGAAGGAGCTGTGAGCAGGCTGTTCGTGACCGCGAGCCACAAACGCCTTGTTCTTGATCTTCATGTCGTTGGCCGAGAACAGGTCGTAGCGGAAGCTGGATGAAACGTGCAGCACGTCTTCCGGGCCGCAGCCGAGGTTGTCGAGCATGTATTCGAATGCCGCCAGACGCGGTTTGTAGACCTTGGCCTGATCGGCCGTGAAAACCTTGTAGAACGGCGCGCCGAGTTTTTCGACGTTGGACATGATCTGGCTGTCGCTGGCGTTGGAGAAGATCACCAGCGGAATCTTGTCGGCGATCTTCGCCAGACCGGCCGGCACATCGGCGTGCGGACCCCAGGTAGGAACAGCGTCGTAATACAGCTGACCTTCGCCACGGTACTCGACATTCCAGCGCTTGCAGACACGTGACAGGGAGACTTTCAGGATCTCGTCATAAGGCATCCAGTCACCCATGACCTGATCCAGGCGATACGCCGAGAAATCCTTCACGAACTGATCCATCTGTTCGGCCGGAACACGGTCGGCGAAGAGTTCGCGCGTCATGGTGCCCATGTGAAAGTTGGTCAACGTGCCGTAGCAGTCGAACGTAATGAATTTTGGTCGAAGAAAGCTCATTGTGTGCGGTCCTGAAAGTTCGTTGGGGTCATGGCATGACGAGCAGTTCCGGCCCTGATGCAAGGACCGCGTTGCACGCTGCAGCACACCCTCATTACAACACCGTGAAATCAGCAGATGGCGTTAAAAGTGCTGGTTGCTTGATAGAAAGCACCGTTTTGGGGTGCGCGCTCAGCAGACTTTGCGGGGCGCTCCAGCCTTGGGCAAACCCCGGTTTTTGGCGCTTTTTTGACCCTTTTCAGGGCGCCCGGGCTCAAACACGCGGCTTTGCACCGCAGATACTGCGCCTTTGTATCCCCCTGTTGCTCAGCACAATGTACTGCGCACGGAACGAGCCGATTCCTGCAGCTATATAAGGCAGAAATGCGCTGGAAAACCTCAAGCATTTGCTGCCGGAGTCTCGGCCGATTTAAGCAGTAACTGTGGTCAGGCGAGCTGCCAATCGTGAAATCTACCGAATGTTCGCCACCCTCTTGTCACCCCGTCGCGCAGGTGGGATACAGCAATCCTGCCGCATCCTTTTATCGCCTGTGCATCCTTCTGGATGGGAGACACATCATGCTTGCCCAGCAACGCCTCGAACTTGAATACCGCTCGATGACTGCCGCCGATGTGGTCAACGCCCATGAACTGTCCATCGCCTTGAAATGGCCTCATCGCCTGGAAGACTGGGCCATGCTGCAACGCGTCGCCGAGGGCTTTGTTGCGCTGCACAACGGCCGACTGATCGGCAGCGCCTTCGCCTGCCATCAGGGTGAGTTTTCCACCATCGGCCTGGTGATTGTCAGCGACGATTATCAAGGCAAGGGCATCGGTCGCAAGCTGATGGAAATGGCCGTCGGCAGCGTCGCTCCCCGCACAGCGGTACTCAACGCCACGCTCGACGGTGCGCCGCTCTACGCGAAGATGGGCTTCGTCAGCTTCGGTGAAGTTCAGCAGCGCCAGGGCCAGGCACAGTTGCCAGCGCCGACCGCCCTGAAGGCTGGCGAACATTGCCGCGCCCTGACCGAGACCGACCATGCGCGCGTTATTGAGCTGGCCAATGCGGGCACGGGCATGGACCGCTCGACGGTTATGAACGACGTACTTGATAACCTCGAACACGCAGTGGGCATTGAGCGCGACAGCCAGCTGAAGGCCTTCGCCCTGATGCGTCCGTTCGGTCGTGGCCTGTGCATCGGCCCGGTGGTTGCCGAGGACGTGGATCAGGCCAAACACATGATCGAGCAGTTGCTGGCCAAGGTGCCGTACGCCTTCGTGCGCATCGACATCCCCTCCAATGGCGGGCTGGCAGACTGGCTTGAAGAAGCAGGCCTCAAACGCGTCGATGCCGTGACCTGCATGAGCATGGGCGCCGTACCGCAGCCCAGCCAGGGCGTGCGCCAGTTTACGTTGATTACCCAGGCGATTGGTTGAGCGCAGTGGCGTTGACGCCAGCTGCTATCAAGCAAGCCATACCCACTGAAGGAAAGCGATTTTTTTGTGGGAGGCGCCACCACGTCTTCGACGTAGCGCTGTCGCGCAGCAAACACCGGGCGTCGTGGGAGCGGACTTGTCCGCGAATGCAGTGTTTCAGCCACCGCATATGCGTCGGATGTACCGGCCTTTTCGCGGACAAGTCCGCTCCCACAAAACCCAGTTACTTCAGTGACTTATGGGGCTTGCCCGCGATGAACGATGACGCGGTATATCAGGAAAATCGCGTCAGACTTCATCGCCGGCAAGCCGCCTCCCACAGTCCGGTGCTTGCTGCGCGCCTGCGCTATATCGAAGACGTGGTAATGCATCCCACCTCCCTGCGAACAGTCCACACAACATTCTCGAGACCAGAACCATGCCTGAACCCACCGTACTGCTGCTGGCCCGTGCCGATCACAGCCCTGTCGATACCGAATTCACACCGGGGCCTCTCGACGCCAGCGATCCCTTCGCCAACGAACGCCGCACGGCCTTCGTCGATGAGGCAGGCATCGCCGCCGGTGTCGTTCATTCCAGCACTTCAGTGTCGGTGGAGGCCTATCCCTACACCGAAATGTTGGTGATGCATCGCGGCACCGTCACCCTGAACTCAGGCACCGACAGCATCACGATCAGTACCGGCGAAAGCGTCGTCATCGGTCGCGGCACCCAAGTGCGCGTCGAAGCACAACCCGACAGCCTCTGGGCATTCTGCGCAGCCACACAGGCCACCGGGCCGGACAAGCCCGGCGTCACGCACCTGGATTGTCTCGCGATGCTCACGCCGTCGTCTCCGCCGGACCCCGCCATCATGATCAGCGCGCTGCCGCAGTGCCGCAGCAACAACCTCTTCGAAGACACCGCCAGCACCCTGCGCATCGGCGTCTGGGATTCCACCCCTTACGAGCGCATCTCGCGTCCGCACAGAATCCACGAACTGATGAACCTCATCGAAGGCAGCGTGACGCTGGGCATCGAGGGCGGGGAAGCGGTTGTAGTGAAAACCGGCGATACCGTCTTCGTCGCCCAAGGCGCGCCGTGCAAGTGGACCAGCACAGGGTATGTACGCAAGTTCTATGCGGTGACGTGATTGCCGGGCCGCGCCCTTCGACTATGAAGGGCGCAGCTATAACGTTTAAGCAATCGACAAAGTCTACTAGAGCAACTTTCGCTCGCGCAGTTAATCGCCAAAACATAGGCAGCACAAGAATAAAAATGTTACTTCGCTATTTATTTTAGACCCCCATCACAACCTGTTGCTTTCCTTCTCAAGAACTGATTAACAATTCTGGCAGTGGACAACAGCGACTTTACACCTCGCCTGAACCCCAACGCTCAACATCATTATCAACCGGACGATCCCACTCGGCCTCGGGCAACTGTTGCCGCCGATTGTCTGCCACTGAAAAACCGCAAATAACATGACGTTAATCGTTTAACTTAAGGACATACCCATGAAACGCAACTACATCGCACTCAGCGTTCTTGCTCTGACTACACTGGGCGCAACCGTTACAGCACAGGCCGGGCCGGCCGTGACAATAACGTTTAAAAATCTCGGGACGGAACATGCCGAGTACAAGCCTGTCACTCGTAATGAAAAGTCAACGCAGTTGAATGCCAGAAGTCAGATCAGTTTAATCGTACAACCCGGAGCGTCAGATTCCTACAACGTGAAAAGTACTATCTCACCAGGCACCAACTACGCAAGTGTTCGTTACGTGATGGGATCTAAAGTTTGCACATTCTCTACCACCTTCATAAAAGCACCCGGTGCAGGTGGAGCTAAAGTGCCTAAATGGAACCGGACAGCCAGCCCTGAGGGCGGAGCAGTCTGCACAGCCACTTCTCGGGTCACCAACTTCTCCACCCACGCATGGGCAGCGGAGTTTACGATGAAGTAAAACTGAGGCATGCGCGCCGGTTTCGGCGCGCATACCTTTATGGAAATTAAAGATGACTCAGCGCAGGCCGATACAGATAACGCACACAGCGCCATGGATTGGCTATTACCGCGAGGACGCGAGCATGATAGAAATCCTTCCTGTCTCAGGCACCGCAGCACACAATACGACCAAGTCCGTCACCAAAGTGGAAACCGTGACGCTTGGGACAACGGCCTTGAAAGAGCCTGTTACGGCTATAAGCGGTTCGGACAAGAGCACACTCTCCACGCTGGCCAGACAACTCAGTGAAAGCGCAGCACGTGCGCAGTCACGCGATCAGACTCTCAGCTTTAAAGAATTGGGCGCATTGGCTGCAGGTATTATCGACAAAGTGGTCGGTACCGGCTATTACGCTTATCGCGAGCTGCATGATGCAGAGGTGCCAGATACCACAGACAGTGAATTACTTGAGAGGGCTAAGCAGGCCACCGAATTTAGCTACGGACGTGCCAAAAACCCTTTCCAGGGGCTGTCGCAAGATCAGTTGAGCTTGATCATCTATGACGAACAAGGCGACTACACGATAAATGAAAGAAATGCAGCATTTTCCGAGGACTACGCTCAGGATCAGGCGTGGAACAGTATCGTTATCAAACGTCTTGAAGATGAAGACAACGAAACCGGCAAGAGTACCCAAACCCTTTACATGATCCTCGCCCACTACAATGATCTACCGCCTATAAAACAAGCTCGACAAGCTGAAGGCTATAAAGCCATTCATCTAGCGGTCGGAAGCCCAGCGCTGTCCTCATACAACAGTCCGTTACAGAAGACTCCACCGCTTGGCGATGGTCGCTAAACCGTCTCCAGACATTGCCATGGACCAGCTAATACCGCGAGGACGCGATCATGATAGACACTCACTCCCCATCGACAGCAGTTGTCAGCAGCATCCATAAAGTAGCCTCCGGCATCCCTTCCCCGGGAAACAGAAATACCAGTACCCACGTGTCGGCCGCCTTTAGTCGCTTCTCGGACGGCGCTACATTTTCCAGCATGGCCAAACAACTGAATGACAGTGCTGCACGTGCCAACGCTCGCGATGCTCTGCTGGACGAAAAAGAACTGGGCACGCTGGCCAGGTCAGTCATCGACAAATTGACCGACAGCAGCTACCACACCAACAAGGCAATTCACGATGCCGAGGTCCCCGACACTCAGGATCCGGATCTGCTCGAAAGAGCCAGCCAAGCCACTCGATTCACCAACGGTCTGGCAAAAAATCCATTCGCCGGCCTATCGCAAGACACGCTCAGGCTGATCATCTATGACGAAAGCGGCGAATTCACGCTCAATGAGCGAAAGGCTGCCTATCGAGAGAATTATCAACAACAGGAAGCCTGGAACCGTGAGATGTGCCAACGCTACGTCGACGAATACAACGAAACCGGCAAGAGCACCCAGACACTGTTCATGCTGCTTGAGCATTACAACGCCCTGCCGCCCATAGAAAAGGCGCAATATCCGGCCAACTATGTGGACAACCTGATCTCGGGCGACAGTTCGGCACTGGACATGCTCAACAGCCTGAAGAACGAGCCTTCAGACGATCAGCTTCCCAACGCCAGGACATAAAATTTGCTGTCCACTGCCATGAGCGGAAAGCTTTCAGGCAGGTCCGCCTTCGCGACCTCGCTGAACCCGTGCTTCTCATAGAAGCGGTGTGCAGCGAGGAATTTGTCGGTGGTGCCGAGGAATATTTCGCTGACGCCTTTAAGCCTGGCGTCTTCGATCAGTCGGTCCAACAGTTTGGCAGCCACCGAGAATTCACGTCCGCGAAACGGCGCGGCGACGAACATCTTGCGCAGCGCCGCCTGCCTTGCACCGATGTCCTTGAGCCCGATGGTGCCGATGACCTGCTCACCGTGCGTGGCGACCCAGAAGTCTCCGGTGCCGCTCTGATAGAAATCGGGAATGGCCTTGAGGTCTGGCTGCTCTTCGGCGGTGATGGCGATGCCGAACTCTTCACGCTGGATGGGCAGGATCACATCGACCACGCCCTGCTGGTGATGCGGCTCGAAACGTTGAATCAGGATATCGGTCGGGGTCAAAACGCAGCTCCTTGTCATGATGTGCAACACCAGAGCAGTATCCCGGACAAGCAAACGCCCCGACAAGTCGAGGCGTTTGCTTGAGCATTTCCGAACGCCGCGCTGAAGCGCGGCGTCGAGAATGTTTAATTACAACTTCGGACCGGCAGCCTTGATGGCGTCGCTCACGTCGAACTTCTTGAAGTTCTCCACGAACAGGCCAGCAAGTGCCTTGGCGGCTTCGTCGTAGGCAGCCTTGTCAGCCCAGGTGTTGCGCGGGTTGAGCAGGTTGGTGTCCACGCCCGGAACCGACTTCGGTACGTCGAGGTTGATGGTGTCCAGGTGCTCGGTTTCGGCACCGATCAGCGCGCCGCTCTGGATCGCTGCAATCACGCCACGGGTGGTCGGAATGTTGAAGCGCTTGCCAACGCCGTAGCCACCGCCGGTCCAGCCGGTGTTGACCAGATAGACCTTGGAGCCGAAGCCGCGGATGCGCTTGATCAGCAGCTCTGCGTATTCGCCAGCCGGACGCGGGAAGAACGGTGCGCCGAAGCAGGTGGAGAAGGTGGACTTGATGCCCGAACCCGAACCCATTTCAGTCGAACCGACCAGTGCGGTGTAGCCCGACAGGAAGTGGTAGGCAGCCTGCTCTTCGCTGAGGATCGACACAGGCGGCAGTACGCCGGTCAGGTCGCAGGTCAGGAAGATCACGGCGTTTGGCTCGCCACCGAGGTTCTTCGGTGCGCGTTTTTCGATCAGTTCGCGCGGGTAGGCCGCACGGCTGTTCTGGGTCAGGCTGCTGTCGGCGTAATCGGCTTTCTTGTTGGCGTCGAGGATGACGTTTTCAAGAACAGCGCCGTGCTGAATGGCTTTCCAGATGACAGGCTCGTTCTTCTCGGAGAGGTCGATGCACTTGGCATAGCAACCGCCTTCGATGTTGAACACCACGCCTTCGCCCCAGCCGTGCTCGTCGTCACCAATCAGGTAACGGCTTTCGTCAGCAGACAGGGTGGTCTTGCCGGTGCCGGACAGACCGAAGAACAGGGTCACATCGCCGTCTTCATCCATGTTCGCTGCGCAGTGCATCGGCAGTACATCGGACGCCGGCAGCAGGAAGTTCTGCACGGAGAACATGGCCTTCTTCATTTCGCCGGCATAACGCATGCCCGCGATCAGCACCTTGCGGGCTGCGAAGTTGATGATGACAGTGCCGTCGGAGTTGGTGCCGTCGCGCTCAGGGTCGCAGACGAACCATGGCGCGTTCTGGATTTCCCACTCGTCCTTGCCAGCCGGGTTGTACTGTTCAGGATTGATGAACAGGCAACGGCCGAACAGGTTGTGCCAGGCCGTCTCGGTGGTCATCTTGACGGGCAGGTAGTGCGCAGGATCGGAACCTACATGAACGTGGGAAACGAAGCGCTCGCGTTCAGCCAGATAAGCACCTACGCGATTCCACAGAGCGTCGAATTTCTCGGCCGGGAACTTGCGGTTGATCGGGCCCCAGGCGATTGCATCCTGAGTGCTCGGCTCTTCGACGATAAAACGATCGACCGGCGAGCGGCCGGTACGATGGCCTGTCTGCACAACCAGTGCGCCAGTGTCGGAAAGTTCGCCTTCGTTGCGGGCAAGGGCTTCCTTGACCAGTTCGTCGGTGCTCAGATCGGTGTACACAGCGGTGTTGGTTTGCGTCATGAGGTTCCCCGTCGGCCAGTGGCCGAGTGCTCCAAACGGTTTTGTAGTAAAAAAACTACCACTACTACAGCGTAAAAGTGGGCCGGATTATGCCAGAAAAGCTCAGGAATGGTAGAACCCTCCTGTCAGAACTGGATTACAGGGCCCACGTCGTATTCTGGAGGCTGTTTGCGGCCCGGTTAATGACGCGTGGCAGATGGCGAATCGACACCGCCGCCAGCGAACAGCTGGGCGACGTCAGTGGCATCGAACAGATAGCGCTCGTTGCAGAACTGGCAGTCGATCTCGATGGTGCCGTTGTGCTCCTGAACCAGCTGCTGTGCGTCCTCGAGCCCCAGGCTGACCAGCGCGTTGGCAGAACGCTCGCGTGAGCAGCTGCAGCGGAAGCAGATAGGCTGGATGTCGAACAGGCGCAGCGGGTCTTCGTGGTAGAGGCGATGCAGGATGGTCGCGTTGTCCAGGCTCAGCATTTCCTCTGCGGTCAGGGTGCTGGCCAGCGTGATGACGTGCTCCCAGCTGGCGTCCCGCTCTTCAGGATCGGGGATCTGTGCCACCGGCAACTGTTGCAACAACAGGCCGCGAGCGCGATGGCCGTCGGCCTTGAGCCAGAAACGCGTGCCCAATTGCTCGGACATCACAAAATAGCTGGAGAGGCTCTCGGAGAGGTCCACGCCGTCCAGCGCAACGATGCCCTGATAACGTTTGCCCTTGCGAGGGTCGATAGTCAGCGTCAGCGAACCATCAGGCATCAGGTCCTGCAGCCCTGCGCCCGGCGTGATCAATGCTTCGTCGTAGCGGGCGATGCCACGCAGTTCGCGCTCGCTCGAGCACTCGACCATCAACAGAGGTACAGCGCCACTGGAGCGCGCCTGCAGAATCAGCAGACCGTCGAACTTGAGCGTGCCTACCAGCAAGGCAGCAGCGGCCATCAGTTCGCCAAGCAATTCTGCGACCGGTTCGGGGTACGGGTGTTTGGCGAGCACTTCGGCGTAGCTGCGTTCGAGAGCGACCAGTTCTCCACGAACGTCGCTTTCGTCGAAGATGAAGCGCTGGGTGAAATCGATGTCCGGGGTATCGTTCATAAAAGAGGTATCTGATGTGAGTATCGGTGGTGGCAGTCGACGTCAAAGCGCCACAGCGTGTCCGAAGACACACTGCATCGAGCCGTATGACAGGTATTTTAGGAGCTATAGGGCCGTCTTCCAAGCCGAACGGCATTCAGGCCGACCACGCAGCCATACAGTGGCAGCACTCAAACGTCGCGCTGGACCCCACGAAAATCGAAAATCTGACGGCGCTGTTTCTTGGTCGGTCGCCCCTCAGTCGTGACGCCCAGGTTACCGGCCTTGCGTTGCGCGGCCGCATGCTCGCGCCGGGTGATGCTTTCCGGTGTTTCACGGTAGAGTGTCTGGGCTTCGGGAGCGCCACGACGTACGACGGACAGCGCTTCGACCACGATCGTCCGCTCATCGAAACCCATGCGGATCTGAAACTCGTCGCCCACGCGGGGCTCCTTGCCGGGCTTGCAGCGTTCGCCGCGACAGTGCACCTTGCCACTTTCGATGGCGGCCTTGGCCAGGGCGCGGGTCTTGAAGAAACGCGCTGCCCACAGCCATTTGTCCAAACGAACCTTGTCGTCTTCTTCTGGCTTTTGTGCCATATGAATTCCTCATCCTTATAACAGTCAGAACGTTTACAGGCGTTTTGCAATCAGCGACGGCCCCAAGGGCGTTTGCGTGTGCAAGACCTCATATCGACACGAACATGAAGTAACCGATCCTTGCCTGTCAAAAACAGACTGCTTCAATTTCACAGCCTTTACCCCGTAGGGAGTGCGACGTGACCGACTTTCCAGCTTCATTGACTGCCCCCAGGAAGGGGTGCGAAGGCTGTACAAACAGTCCGGAACTGAATTTTTCGTTCGACTATGCCTATCAGCCCATTGTAGATCTGCGCGACCATTCCACCTTTGCTCATGAGGCGCTGGTGCGTGGCCCCAATGGCGAAGGTGCGCATTCGGTGCTCAGCCAGGTCACGGATCAGAACCGCTATCGCTTCGACCAGGCATGCCGCACCACAGCCATTGCAGGTGCTGCACGACTGGGAATGACCGAACGACTTTCGATCAACTTTCTGCCCAATGCCGTGTATCGTCCCGAGCTGTGCATCCGCAGCACGCTGGAAGCCGCCAAGGCACACAATTTCCCCATCGACCGCCTGATTTTCGAGACAATCGAAACCGAGCACGTGGATGATCAGGGTCACTTGAGCAATATTCTGCGCGAGTACCGTGAGTTCGGTTTCATGACCGCCATCGACGATTTCGGCGCTGGCCATTCCGGCCTGTCGCTGCTGGCCGATTTTCAACCCGACCTGATAAAACTCGACATGAATCTGATCCGCGATATCCACCGCGATCGCGCGCGTCAGGCTATTGTTCGTGGGGTTGTCACAATGTGTTCGGAGTTGGGGATTAAAGTGATCGCCGAGGGAATAGAGAGTGTGGAGGAGCGGGATTTCCTCGCGGATTGCGGCATTTTCCTGATGCAGGGTTACTGGTTCGCCAAACCTGCGTTCAAAGCCCTGGCGCGGATCAGCCCCGACGCCTGGCAGAAGTCTTGATACCTACGGAATCGCATTGAAAACATTCGACCATCTGACAGTCATCGGCCTGCGCGAGTGGGTGGCGCTTCCCGATTTGGGGGTGGCGGGCCTTCGGGCGAAAATCGATACCGGCGCCAGCACGTCGAGCCTGCATGCGACCGAAATAGAACCTTTCGAACGCGATGGCCAGAAGTGGGTTCGTTTCAACGCGCATCTGGGCACCGTGGTTCAGTTGCGGCATCGCCGCTGCGAGGCACTGCTGGTTGCCATGAAAACCATCAAAAGCTCCAACGGTCAGGCACAGGTGCGTTATGTCATTCGCACCACGCTGGCCCTGGGTGATCGCATCTGGCCAGTGGAATTCACCCTGGCATGCCGCAAGTCGATGCGTTATCGACTGCTGCTGGGCTCCAACGCCTTGATCGACGGCCAACTGGTCGTCAATCCGGGCATTACTTATGTACAAGACAAGCCGGTGTTCCCGGCCTCTACTTCCTCAGGTGCTGCATGAAGATCGCTGTGCTTTCGCGTAACCCGCGTCTGTATTCCACCCGTCGTCTGGTCGAAGCTGGTATTGAGCGTGGCCACGAGATGGTGGTGATCGATACCCTGCGCGCCTATATGAACATCGCCAGTCATAAGCCGCAGATCCATTACCGCGGCAAACCACTGGAAGGCTTCGATGCGGTGATTCCGCGCATCGGTGCGTCCGTGACGTTTTATGGCTGCGCGGTGTTGCGCCAGTTTGAAATGATGGGCGTGTTTC
Source organism: Pseudomonas sp. fls2-241-TYG-175 (assembly GCF_030209155.1). Lineage (NCBI taxonomy): Bacteria > Pseudomonadati > Pseudomonadota > Gammaproteobacteria > Pseudomonadales > Pseudomonadaceae > Pseudomonas > Pseudomonas sp. fls2-241-TYG-175. The sequence goes on from NZ_JARVSO010000014.1 coordinate 225,629, forward strand.
CGCTCAATGAGTCCGTGGCCATTGCCCGCTCGCGGGACAAGCTGCGTTCGCTGCAGCTGCTCTCGCGTCGCGGGATCGGCCTGCCGGTCACCGGTTTTGCGCACTCCCCCGATGACATTCCCGACCTGATCCAGATGGTCAACGGCGCCCCGCTGGTGATCAAGGTGCTGGAAGGCACCCAAGGGATCGGTGTGGTGCTGTGTGAAACGGCGACCGCTGCCGAGTCGGTGATCGAGGCGTTCATGGGCCTCAAGCAGGACATCATGGTTCAGGAGTACATCAAGGAAGCGGGCGGCGCGGATATTCGCTGCTTCGTGGTCGGTGACAAGGTCATTGCCTCGATGAAGCGCCAGGCCAAGCCGGGCGAGTTCCGATCCAACCTGCACCGAGGCGGCAGCGCCAGCCTGATCAAGATCACGCCGGAAGAACGCATGACGGCCCTACGTGCGGCCAAGGTCATGGGCCTGAGCGTGGCGGGTGTGGATATTCTGCGCTCCAATCACGGCCCGCTGGTGATGGAAGTGAACTCGTCGCCGGGTCTTGAGGGCATTGAGGTGACCACCAGCAAGGACGTTGCCGGGATGATCATCGAGTACCTGGAAAAAAACAGCGGGCCGCACATGACGCGGACCAAAGGGAAAGGCTAAGTCTTCAACAGGATAGGATCGTGCCAATGCTTCGCGTTGGCACGATCAACATGACGCTTTAAACCGCATCCCTCGGCAACATCAGCCCCAACGGCAAACGCACCCGCGCTTCCAGACCGCCTCCCGAACGATTTCTCAATTCCACATTGCCGCCATGCATGGCAGCGATGCGCTTGACGATGGCCAGTCCAAGCCCCGTGCCTTTGCCGCTGCGCGCTCGGTCGCCACGGATGAAGGGGTTGAAGATGGTGTCCAGCTCCGACGGATCGATACCGGCCCCACGGTCCAGCACGCTCAGCACGACGTAGGGCGCATTCCGGTCGCCCGACACATAGGCGGCCACTTCAATGCCGTTGCCCGCATGGTGTCTGGCATTGCCGATCAGGTTAGTGAGCAGACGCTTCATCGAGACACGCCGCAGCGGGAACGGCGGAATCGGTTCCAGGCACAGGCGGATGGTGTCTTCTGCACTGTTGAACGGCTCAACCACGTCACGCACCAGATCACCCAGGTCGACTTCCTCGATTTGCTCGTCACGACCGTCGCGAATGAAGGCCAGAAACTGGTCGAGAATCGCGTCCATGTCCTCGATGTCGCGCACCATGCCATCGGTGAATTCGTTGTCGCTCATCAATTCCAGCGACAGCCGCAGCCGGGTCAGCGGTGTACGCAGGTCGTGGGACACACCGGCCAGCATCAGTTCGCGCTCCTGCCCCGCCTGCTCGACATCCTCGGCCATCTGGTTGAAGGCTCGATACACCTCGGCCATTTCACTCGGCGTGTCACTGATCGGCAACCGCACGCTGCGCCCCTGACCCAGCTGGCGAGCCGCAAAGACCAGTCGCTTGAGGGGCTGATTGAGCTGGCGCACGAAGATCCACGCGGACGCCGTCGACAGCAGACCAATGGCGAGGAACCAGCCCAGCACGCTCCAGATCTTCTGGCCACGCAGCGGATGTGGATACAGCGGCACCTTCAGCCAGCCGTCGCCCAGACTCGGCGCTCGCACCCACAGCGCGGGCGGCGCATGCACACGCAAGCGCACTTCAGTGTCGGCACCCAGCTCAGCCTGCATCTGCCGCTGGTAGATCTCGCTGTAAGGCCAGTGCTGCTCGCCTTCCGGCACTCCGCCGCCCACCACACGAATCAGACCGGCCGCTTCGGCAATCGCTTCCCGGTCGTTTTCATCGGCCGCCCAGTAGGCACGCAGGGTCAGGGCGACACCGTGGCTGTACTGCCTGTCGACCAGCACGTCCTCGTTCATCAGCAGGTAGACCAGCGTCAGCGCCTTGGAAAACAGCACGACGATGAGCACCAGCCACAGGGTGCGGGAGAAAAAGCTTTGCGGGAACCAGAGCGGAGTCTTCATAACTGCAGCTACACACTTTGCAGGGCGAGCCTGGGCTCGCAAGTTTGCCGAACGCGGGACAGACCCGAGGTACGAACGCAAAAAACCAGCTGGCCGATAATCCGTGCAGGATTATCGACGTGGCTGGCAGGATCTTCGGTGTTCTGTTCTGACAAACAAGCTGTCAGCGATTTCCGGCACCATCGGGAACGAACACATAGCCTACGCCCCAGACCGTCTGGATATAACGGGGTTTGGAAGGATCCGGTTCGATCAGGCGACGCAGACGGGAAATCTGCACATCGATGGAGCGTTCCAGTGCATCCCATTCCCGGCCACGGGCCAGGTTCATCAGCTTGTCACGGGTCAACGGCTCGCGAGCGTGCATGACCAGCGCCTTGAGGACCGCGAACTCGCCGGTCGTCAGCATGTGCACTTCATCACCGCGCTTGAGCTCGCGGGTCGCCAGCGACAGTACATAGTCACCGAAGCTGACCGACTCGTCTTCACTGCCGGGCGCGCCAGGCACCGGTGCAGCCTGACGGCGCAGGACAGCCTTGACGCGGGCCATCAGCTCGTCCGGGTTGAACGGCTTGGCCAGATAATCGTCGGCGCCCAGCTCGAGGCCTTTGATACGGCTCAACTCATCGCCCTTGGCGGTAAGCATGATGATCGGCACCTGGTTGTTCGCTGCACGCAAACGACGGCAAGCGGAAAGGCCATCTTCCCCAGGCAGCATCAAGTCCAGAACCACAAGGTTGAAGACCTCGCGGGACAACAGTCGGTCCATTTGCTCCACGTTCGCCACGGCGCGGGCACGGTAGCCCTTGCTGGTGAAGAAACGTTCCAGGAGGCTGCTCAGCCCGGGATCGTCATCAACGATCAGGATTTTTTCGCCTTCAGCATTTTGTGCGGTGCTGCTCATCGGATGCTCCTTTGATCTCGGGGCGCATTATGGCGTAGCTGCGGTGATGCGCACCGTGTGCATTGTTAGCAGATTTTACTGGGGGCCACACTCAGGCGTGCTCAGCAGCAGGCAAAAAGGTCGCGCTCGTCGGCCAATCCCCTAATCCGGCGTCGCCGGGTATAATGCGCCGCCCTCAAAGTCAGGCAACACCAGACTTATGGCAGTTCGCCAGTCGTGCAAATAAACCTCGACGCGCCAGGCGCTGGCAAGGCAAACCGTAAAAGCCCAGTTTTTTGCTCACAACTCCAGGTGGTCTTATGGACAGCATCAACAGCCGCATCGCCGAAGAACTCGGCGTACGCCCACAACAGGTCGCAGCGGCCGTAGCACTACTGGATGAAGGCTCGACAGTGCCCTTCATTTCCCGCTACCGCAAGGAAGTGACCGGCAGCCTCGATGACACGCAGCTGCGTCATCTGGAAGAGCGCCTGCGCTACCTGCGCGAGCTGGACGACCGACGTGTCAGCATCCTTGCCAGCATCGAAGAGCAGGGCAAGCTGACCCCGGAGCTGGCCCGCGACATCAAGCTGGCCGACACCAAGACCCGTCTTGAAGACTTGTACCTGCCGTACAAGCAGAAACGCCGCACCAAGGGCCAGATCGCCCTCGAAGCCGGTCTGGGCGAGCTGGCCGATGGCCTGTTCAACGACCCGAACCTGACACCCGAGACCGAAGCCGCCCGCTTCGTCGACGCCGAAAAAGGCGTAGCCGACGTAAAAGCCGCGCTGGAAGGTGCCAAATACATCCTGATGGAGCGCTTCGCCGAAGACGCTTCCCTGCTCGACAAGCTGCGCAGCTTCCTCAAGCAGGAAGCCGTGATCAGCGCGCGCGTTGTACCCGGCAAGGAAGAAGAAGGCGCCAAGTTCCGCGACTACTTCGAACACGATGAACCGCTGAAGAGCATGCCGTCGCACCGCGCTCTGGCGATTTTCCGTGGCCGCAACGAAGGCTTTCTCAGTTCCGCACTGAAAGTCGGCGAAGAGCTGCCGGGCGCCATGCATCCGTGCGAGCTGATGATTGGCGAACGTTTCGGCATCCAGAACCAGAGCCGCCCTGCCGACAAGTGGCTGGCCGAAGTGGTGCGCTGGACCTGGAAGGTCAAGCTCTATAGCCACCTGGAAACCGATCTGCTGGGCGAGCTGCGCGACGGCGCCGAGACCGAAGCGATCAACGTGTTCGCGCATAACCTGCACGACCTGCTGCTGGCCGCACCGGCCGGTCAGCGCGCCACGCTGGGCCTCGATCCCGGCTTGCGGACCGGTTGCAAGGTTGCGGTGGTAGACGCCACCGGCAAGCTGCTCGACTACGCCACTGTTTATCCGCATGTGCCCAAGAACCAGTGGGACCAGACCATCGCCGTGCTGGCAGCCCTGTGCGCCAAGCATTCGGTCGATCTGATCGCCATCGGCAACGGCACTGCCAGCCGCGAAACCGACAAGCTGGCAGCCGACCTGATCAAAAAATACCCAGGTCTGAAAATGACCAAGGTCATGGTGTCCGAAGCCGGCGCATCCGTTTATTCGGCATCGGAACTGGCGGCCAAGGAATTCCCGGACCTGGACGTGTCGATTCGTGGCGCAGTGTCCATTGCCCGTCGCCTGCAGGATCCGCTGGCAGAACTGGTGAAGATCGATCCGAAGTCCATCGGCGTCGGCCAGTACCAGCATGACGTTTCTCAGCTGAAACTGGCACGTGGCCTGGATGCTGTGGTGGAAGACTGCGTGAACGCCGTGGGCGTGGACGTGAATACCGCCTCCGTCGCCCTGCTGGCGCGCATTTCCGGCCTGAACACGACGCTGGCGCAGAACATCGTTGCTCACCGCGACGAGAACGGCGCGTTCAAAACCCGCGCGGCACTCAAGAAGGTGGCCCGTCTCGGCGAGAAGACGTTCGAACAGGCCGCAGGCTTCCTGCGCGTCATGAGCGGCGACAACCCGCTGGACTCCTCGGCCGTTCACCCGGAAGCCTACCCGTTGGTGCAGCGCATCGCGGCGGAAACCGACCGTGATATCCGTTCGCTGATCGGCGACGCCACCTTCCTGAAGCGTCTGGACCCGAAGAAATTCACCGACGAAACCTTCGGTCTGCCGACCGTGACTGACATTCTGCAGGAACTCGAAAAGCCGGGTCGCGACCCACGCCCCGAGTTCAAGACTGCCGAGTTCCAGGACGGTGTCGAAGACCTCAAGGACCTGCAACTTGGCATGATCCTCGAAGGCGTGGTCACCAACGTCACCAACTTCGGTGCATTCGTCGACATCGGCGTGCATCAGGACGGTCTGGTGCATATCTCTGCGCTGTCGGAGAAGTTCATCAAGGACCCGCGTGAAGCGGTCAAGGCCGGTGACGTGGTGAAAGTGAAGGTCATGGAAGTCGACATCCCGCGCAAACGCGTCGGCCTGTCGATGCGTATGAGCGATACGCCGGGCGAGAAAATAGACGGTGCCCGTGGCGCACGTCCAGGCTCGTCGCCGCGCCAGCAGAACAGCACGCCACGCAAGGAAACCACCACCGCTGCGCCCGTCAACAACGCCATGGCTTCGCTGTTTGCCAACGCCAAGCAGTTGAAGAAGCGCTGATGGATATTCCTGAAGACCTGACCCACAGCGCCTTTTTCAAGATGCTGGGCTGTGAGCTGCGGCGTCTGGACGAAGGCGTCGCCGAAGTTGCACTGCCGCTGGAAGCGCACCTGCGCAACCGCGGCAATGTGATGCACGGTGGGGCAATCTTCAGCCTGGTCGACATCAGCATGGGGCTGGCCTGTTCCAGCTCCCACGGCTTCGATCAGCGCAGCGTGACCATCGAATGCAAGATCAACTACGTGCGCGGTGTGTCCGAAGGCGAGGTGCTGTGCATCGCCAAGGTGCTGCACGCAGGACGTCGCACGCTGGTGGTGGAAGCCGAAGTCGTTCAGGGCGAAAAGCTCGTGGCCAAGGCTCAAGGCACGTTCGCCGTCATCTAGACTTCAATGAACACGGAACGAACGTGATCGCTGAGAACGGAATCTAGCTGTAGGCGACCGATTTGGGTTAATTTCGGCACCATTAGCGTGGTGCCGAGTCCATTTGGTGGTACGACGAAGAGCCGTGATTGCGAACAGGTGTCAAAAGACCCCAACCAGGCGAAAACGCCAGTTCCTTTCTTCACCCTTGTAGACCGTCATGTCCACCCCCATATCGGGGCGACCGATGCGTGAAGGATTCCACCTTGAGCGAACTTTTAAACCGTCGTCTGGCTTTGCTCGGCGAGCGCAACAACCTCTCTCTGCTGGAGCAGTGCCTGCACGGTATCGAGCGTGAATGCCTGCGTGTGACCGAACAGGCACACCTGGCGCAGACGCCTCATCCGACCGCTCTGGGCGCGGCTTTGACCAATGGACTGATCACCACCGACTATTCAGAGTCGCTGCTGGAGTTCATCACCCCGGCGCTCAAAGACCCGGTGCAGACACTCGACAGCCTCGACAGGATCCATCGCTTCGCCTACAGCAAGCTGGACCGCGAGCTGCTGTGGAGCCCGTCCATGCCCTGCCCGCTGCCGGACGAAGAACATATACCGATTGCCTATTACGGCACCTCGAACATCGGCAAGCTCAAATATGTGTACCGCAAGGGCCTGGCCCTGCGTTATGGCAAGACCATGCAGTGCATCGCAGGCATTCATTACAACTTCTCGCTGCCTGAAGACGCCTGGGCGTTGTTGAAGCAGACCGAAGATTTTGCCGGTGACGCGCGTGACTACCAGTCGCACTCCTACATCGCGCTGATTCGTAACTTCCGACGCTACAGCTGGCTGCTGATGTACCTGTTCGGTGCCTCGCCGGCGCTGGATGCAGGCTTCCTGCGCGGCCAACCGCACATGCTCGAACAGTTCGACGGCGACACGCTGTACCTGCCGTACGCGACCAGCCTGCGCATGAGCGATCTGGGCTACCAGAGCAACGCTCAGGCCGATCTGACGCCGTGCTACAACGATCTGGTCAGCTACACCGACAGCCTGCGCAAGGCCGTTGCCACGCCCTATGCGCCTTATGTCGAAACCGGCACACATGACGCCAACGGCGAATGGGTGCAGCTCAACACCAACGTGCTGCAGATCGAGAACGAGTACTACTCCAACATCCGTCCCAAGCGTGTGACCTACACGGGCGAGCGTCCGATTCAGGCGCTGATGTCGCGTGGCGTGCAGTACGTCGAAGTCCGCTGCCTGGACATCAACCCGTTCCTGCCGACCGGCATCAGCCTGGAGCAGTCGCGCTTCATCGATGCCTTCGTGCTGTATTGCGCACTTGAAGAAAGCCCGCAACTGGCCAACCACGAGTGCTCGAACGCAGGCTCCAACTTCCTGACCGTGGTCAAGGAAGGACGTCGTCCTGATCTGGAACTGCTGCGCAACAACGACCCGATCAAACTGAAAGACTGGGCCAACGAACTGCTGCAGAAAATCACGCCGATCGCGCAATTGCTCGACGAGGCTCAGGGCACTGACGAGCATCTGAAGTCGATGGCCGTGCAGCATGCGAAGGTGGCCGATTCATCACTGACGCCGTCGGCGCAGGTGCTGGAAAGCATGAGGGCGCACAACGAAGGCTTCACCGGGTTCTCGTTGCGCCAGAGCCAGCTTCATGCCGAATACTTCCGCAGTCACCCGCTGACAGCCGAAGAGCAGGCGCACTTCGAAGAACTGGCGAAAACCTCGATTGCCGAACAGACCGAACTGGAAGCGACCGAAGAAGTGGTGGATTTCGACACCTTCGTAGGATCGTATCAGGCGAGTATTCTGGCGATCAGTAACTGAGGGCTGGAATACGGCCTCGGTGGAGGGCGCTACCCAGTCTTCAACATGGCGCTATCGCGCAGCAAACTTGGTGGGATCGGACTTGTGATGATCGTTCCCACGCTCTGCGTGGTAACGCCGCCCAGGACGCTCCGCGTCCGCTCTCGAATGCGGCGCAGATGCGTGGCAAAGCTCCAGCGCTATTCAGGTCATGCGCTGGGGTCACTGTATCCGCAATCTGCGCCTTTTGTGACGCGGAGCGTCACGGGATGCATGCCCACGCGGAGCGATGGGCACGATCAGTGTTTATAACAATGAGTGCTCCGCGTCCGGTCAGCACTTCGCCGATCATTACGCTTGCCAGCGACTCAAATCGCCTTCTCGAATATCTTCGAATTACGCTGGTAGTTATATAACGACGCACGCGCACTCGGCAGGCGGTCGACGCTGCTTGGCTCGAAACCACGCTCGCGGAACCAGTGCGCGGTACGGGTCGTAAGGACGAACAGTGTCGTGAGCCCCAGTGCGCGGGCGCGGTTTTCGATGCGTTCGAGCAGCTCGTCACCACGGCCGCCATGCCGGTACTCGGGATTGACCGCCAGACACGCCAACTCGCCCGCCTGAGAATCGGCAATCGGATACAGCGCCGCACAGGCGATGATCAACCCTTCTCGCTCGACCACGCTGAACTGGGTGATCTCGCGCTCCAACACTTCGCGCGAACGACGCACCAGAATGCCCTGCTCTTCCAGCGGCGTAATCAGGTCCATCAAGCCGCCCACGTCTTCAATCGCCGCCTCGCGCACCAGTTCGAACTGCTCCTGGGCCACCAGCGTACCGCCACCGTCGCGGGTGAACAGTTCGGTCAGCAGCGAGCCGTTTTCGGCGTAGCTGACGATATGACTGCGACCCACGCCGCCACGGCAGGCCTCGGCCGCAGCATCGAGCAATTCCGCCTGATAGTTGCTGCCCAGGCGCTGCAAATGCGCAGGCACCTGCTGCGGACGCAATTCGCGCACCAGACGCCCGTGCTCGTCCAGCAAGCCGGTTTCAGCGCCGAACAGCAGCAGCTTGTCGGCCGCCAGATCGATGGCCGCGCGAGTCGCCACGTCTTCACAGGCCAGATTGAAAATCTCGCCGGTTGGCGAATAGCCCAGCGGCGACAACAACACGATATGGCGTTCATCCAGCAAGCGGTTGATGCCCTTGCGGTCGACCCGGCGCACTTCGCCGGTGTGCTGGTAATCGACACCTTCCAGCACGCCGATCGGACGCGCTGTCACCACGTTGCCGCTGGTGACCCGCAGACGCGAGCCCTGCATCGGCGAGGCGGCCATGTCCATCGACAGGCGCGCCTCAATGGCAATGCGTAACTGACCGACAGCGTCGATCACGCATTCAAGGGTTTCGGTATCGGTAATACGCATATCGCGATGAAAGCGCGGGGTGATGCCGCGCTGCGCCAGACGGCTTTCGATCTGCGGCCGCGAGCCGTGGACCAGCACCAGCCGCACACCCAGGCTGTGCAGCAGTACCAGGTCGTGGACGATGTTGCCGAAGTTCGGATGCGCGACGCCGTCACCGGGCAGCATGACGACGAAGGTGCAGTCGCGGTGGGCATTGATATAGGGAGACGCATGGCGAAGCCAGTTAACGTATTCGGGCATGACAGCAAGAGCCTGTAGAAAAAATGGACGAAGGGCAGAAACACGCACAACGCTGGGCGGTTATCGTCGAAACAGGCTTGGCAACACGCGCACTCTCCTTTTCAAGGTTATCCGACCCGCCTCACTGCGGGGTCAGGCAATAATGTTCGATCAACTGGCGTAACAGATGCACTGTAGGCTCCAGGCGTGACATTTCGAGGTATTCCCCCGGTTGATGCGCACAGGCAATGTCGCCCGGACCCAGCACCAGTGTCTCGCAGCCAAGGCGCTGAAGATAAGGCGCTTCGGTGCCAAATGCTACCGCAGCCGCCGTATGACCGGTCAGTCGTTCGGCTACACGCACCAGTTCTGCGTCAGCGACCTGTTCAAAAGGGGCGCACTCCGGGAACAGCGGGGCGTAATCGATCTTCACCTGATGCATTTCGGCGAGCGGTTGCAGCTTCTGCCGGATTGCTGCGCGCAGCATATCTGGGTCCATGCCGGGCAACGGCCGCAGGTCGAATTCCAGCGAGCACTGGCCGCAGATCCGGTTGGGGTTGTCACCGCCGTGGATGCAGCCCAGGTTCAGCGTCGGCTGCGGCACGGTGAACTGAGGATTGCGGTATTCGAGCTGCCATTGCTTGCGCAGCCCCTTGAGCTCGCTGATGGCGTCATGCATGGCCTCCAGCGCGCTGTGGCCCAGACTCGGGTCGGACGAGTGGCCGCTGCGACCGAGAATATCGATGCGCTCCATCATCACGCCTTTGTGCATGCGAATCGGCTTGAGCCCGGTCGGCTCGCCGATCACTGCGGCACGACCCAGCGGGCGACCTGCGTCGGCCAGCGCCCGCGCACCGGCCATGGAGCTTTCTTCGTCGCAGGTGGCAAGGATCAGCAGCGGTTGCTTGAACGGCTGATCCAGCAGGCCGCGCACGGCTTCGATCACCAGCGCGAAAAACCCTTTCATGTCGCAACTGCCCAGACCGACCCAGCGCCCGTCCACTTCGGTGAGCTTCAAGGGATCGGTTTTCCACAAGGCCTCGTCGAACGGCACGGTGTCGCTGTGGCCAGCCAGTACCAGACCGCCGGGGCCTGTGCCAAAGGTCGCCAGCAAATTGAACTTGCCGGGCGACACTTGTTGAATATCGCAGGCGAACCCCAGATCGCCGAGCCATCCGGCCAGCAGGTCGATGACAGGACGATTGGACTGGTCCAGGGAAGGCTGGGTGCAGCTTACCGACGGCGCAGCGATCAAGGCTGCAAACTGGTCTTTCATGGACGGCAAGGGCATGGGCGCTTCCTGTATTCGGGTCGAAACACGCCCCATCATAGGGTCATAACGACCCAGGAATAAACCGTTACGGGCCATGTCCTGTACACTGCCGCCCTCAGCAGCCATTCAGTCACGGGCTGCGCTCCCGATATCAGCTCAAGCGTTTGGATTCCCCCGGCCATGCAAAAAGAAACAGAAATCAAACTCCGCGTCAGCCGCGAGACCCTCGCTGCACTGCGTGAACACCCGTTGCTCAAGAAGCGCAACAAAAGTGGCTGGGAGCGCCTTGATCTGTCGAACCAGTATTTCGATACGCCCGAGCGTGAGCTGGCCCACGCCAAGGTTGCCCTGCGCATCCGCCGCGACGGTGATCAGATCATTCAGACCATGAAAACCCGTGGTCAGAGCGTGGCCGGTCTGTCCGAGCGCAATGAGTACAACTGGGACCTGCCCAAGGCCAAGCTGGACCTCAAGAAGCTGGAAGGCGATTGCTGGCCCGAGCAACTGGCCGAGCTGGACAAGAAAACCATCAAGCCGCTGTTCACCACCGATTTCGTGCGCGAGAAAGCCGAGATTGCCTGGGGCCGTGGCAAGGCCAAGGTCGTGATCGAAGCCGCGCTGGATCTGGGCCAGGTGGTGGCGGGTAAGCAAAAGGAAGAAATCTGCGAGCTGGAGCTTGAGCTGCGCGAAGGCGAGCCTGCCGCGCTGCTGGAACTGGCTGCCGAGCTGGCGGCAACCCTGCCCTTGATGCCCTGCGACATCAGCAAGGCCGAGCGCGGCTATCGCCTGCTCGACGCCAGCAGCTACTCGCTGAGCCTCGCGGCGCCTGAACTGACGGCAGAGACGCCGCTGGACGACGCTTACTCGGCACTGGCCTGGCATCTGCTCGGCAGCAGTCAGCGTCTGGCCGAGCAGTACCGTTTCAACGGCCACTGGCGTTTGCTGCAGGACTGGGTCGAACTGCTCGCCGAACTGCGTGCACTGACCAGCAGCCTTGGCCAAGCCGCACCACGCGCCTCGACCGCTCAACTGCGTACGGCGCTGGACGCCTTGCTGGAAGACTGGCGTCCGCTGGTGTTGGCCGGTCAGGAGGATGGCGACGTGCGCGCTGCCGCTCACGAGCAGTTCCTTGAAGAGCTGCAGGACACCCGTTGGGGCGAGTTCTCGCTGAACACCTCGCGTTGGTTGCTGGAACGCAGCTGGACCACAGAGCGCAACAACCGTGGCAACCGTCAGGGCGCCGCGCTGCTGGCCAGCTGGCTGCCACGCTTGCTGGCCGACGAAGCCACTTCGCTGCAATTGGGTCGTTATCAGCAGCAGCCGGAAGATCTGGCCGAACAGCTGCCACGCATCGAGCGCATCCAGTCCTGGCTGCACTGGGCGCGCGGTGCGCTGGACCTGCCGGACCTTGATCGTCTGTATGGCGAGCTGAGGAAACTGGAAGAACTGGCTCATCAGGACATCAGCGACGAAGTGCTGGACGCTCGCGTGCATCAGGCACTGACCGTGTTTCAGGGCCGCGCCTGGAAGACCTTGTTGCGTTTGTAACAGCGCGCACGCTGCGGACTGTGACGCAAGGTCACGGCTGCATGCTCACGCGAGCGTGGGCACGATCAATCTCCACCCCACTGATCGTTCCGCACGCTCTGCGTGGGCATGCCTCTCAGGACGCTCTGCGTCCGATCCGAGGCGTTTCACGGATGTCGTTCCTCACCGCAACGGCAAGCTCGTCGTAGACTTGATTTCCGACAACGCCACGGTCGAATTCACCTCCTGAATCCCCGGCACCAGCGACAGTTTCTCGAAGAAAAACCGCTCGTACGCCTCAATGTCGGGCGTCACGATGCGCAGCAGAAAATCCACCGACCCCATCAGTACATAGCACTCCAGCACCTCAGGAAAACCGCGAATCGAGTCGGTAAATTCGGTGAAGTTCGAGCGCCCGTGCGCATTGAGTTTCACCTCGGCGAATATCTGCGTATTCAGACCGATCTTCTTGCGATCCAGCAAAGCGACCTGCCGCCGGATCACACCTTCGTCCTTGAGCCGCTGAATGCGACGCCAGCAGGGCGACTGCGACAATCCGACCTGCTCGGCGATCTGCGCGCTGGACAGCGATGCATCCTCCTGGAGCAGGGCAAGAATCCTGCGATCATAGGCATCCAGCTCGACAGACATAAACAATTCTCCAGAAGCATCAATCACGCATTAACAAGTCAAAACAAGCGTAATTCATTCCATCATGGACCAGATATTTCTTTTTGCGCGTGCAAGAATTTCTCTTAATCGCACAGGAGAAACCGGCATGCCCATGCTCGAAACCGTTCTCACCCCTGCACACCGCCCCGACAGTTGGTCGTCCGCCAGCCACACCTGCTGTGTGCGCTATCAGATCCTCGCCGAGGCAGAACCTGCGCTGTTGTGCCAAGTGCTGAACCTGTTCGCGATGCAGTACCTGACGCCCTGCCACATCGAGGTGACACGTGAGAACGGGCTGCTGGCCATCGACGTGCAGGTCGACGGATTGAGCTGGCACCGGGCAGGCGTTATTGGTGAAAAAATGCGCAATCTGATCGATGTGTGCTCGGTCGAGCTGACGCACAGCGAATCGCTGCAGCCCTCGGAAACCTTCGTCGCGCTGGCTGCTGGTTGAGTCCACGGCTACCGTTTGGAAATTCCCGGTCGCATAGAAGGCCCAACACTGGCACGCTTGGCAGCTAGTCTTGTTCATCTTCCGATGATGAACTGCCTCAAGGAGCGTGCATGGCATCCCTGGCCCCGTCTTCACAGGATCGCTGGCTCGATCTGAACGATGTACTCCGTGATCTGGTCGCCCAAGGCTTGCTCAGTCAGGACGACGCAGAAACAGCGGTCACCCAGCGGCGCAGCGCCGCGAACATTCAACTGCACCCGCTCGCCTTTCTGGCCAGCCAGCAGTTCGATGACCTGAAACGTCCCGGCAAGAAGCTCGACCTCGAAACGCTGACCGCCTGGCTGGCGAACGCCTGTGGTCAGCCCTACATGCGCATCGACCCGCTGAAAATCAACGTCGCGGCCGTTACACCGCTGATGTCTTACGCCTTCGCCCAGCGCCACAAGATCCTGGCCGTGGCCGTTGATCGCGAATCGGTCACCATCGCCAGTTCGCAGCCTTATGTGCGCGCCTGGGAAGCCGATCTGGAGCACGTGCTGAAGCTGCAGATCAAACGCGTGGTCGCCAACCCGATAGACATCCAGCGCGTTGGGGTGGAGTTCTTCAGGCTGGCGAAATCGGTCAGCGGCGCCAGCGCCACCGAACAGAAAGTCAGCAACATGGGCAACTTCGAACAGCTGCTCAAGCTCGGCGCCAGCGATCAGGAGCCCGATGCCAACGACGCGCACATCGTCAACATCGTCGACTGGCTGTTCCAGTACGCATTCCAGCAGCGCGCCAGCGATATCCACATTGAACCCCGGCGCGAACAGGGCACGGTGCGCTTTCGTATCGACGGGGTGCTGCACAACGTCTACCAGTTTCCGCCGCAGGTGGTCATGGCGATTGTCAGCCGCCTGAAGAGCCTGGGACGTATGAACGTTGCCGAAAAGCGCAAGCCGCAGGACGGCCGGGTGAAGACCACGACGCCGGAGGGTGGCGAGGTGGAATTGCGCCTGTCGACGCTGCCCACGGCGTTCGGCGAAAAGATGGTGATGCGGATCTTCGACCCCGAGGTGCTGCTCAAGGACTTCGACCAGTTGGGTTTCTCCAGCGATGACCTGCGGCGCTGGCAGGAAATGACCCGCCAGCCGAACGGCATCATTCTGGTCACCGGCCCGACCGGTTCCGGCAAGACCACGACGCTGTACACCACGCTCAAGAAGCTGGCGACCTCGGAGGTCAACCTCTGCACCATCGAAGACCCGATCGAGATGGTGGAGCCGGCGTTCAATCAGATGCAGGTCCAGCACAACATTGACTTGAATTTCGCCAGCGGCGTGCGCGCGCTGATGCGACAGGACCCGGATATCATCATGATCGGCGAGATTCGCGACCTGGAAACTGCCGAAATGGCGATTCAGGCAGCGCTGACCGGTCACCTGGTGCTGTCGACCCTGCACACCAACGACGCGCCCAGCGCCATCAGCCGGATGCTGGAGCTCGGCGTGCCACACTATTTGCTCAAGGCGACGATCCTGGGCGTCATGGCCCAGCGTCTGGTGCGCACCCTGTGCCCGCACTGCAAGGCGCCGATCAACCTGAACGAGACCGACTGGCAGACCCTGACACGCCCCTGGCAGGCGCCGGTGCCGTCCGGCGCGCATCAGGCCGTGGGTTGTGTGGAATGCCGGGATACCGGCTACAGGGGCCGTGCGGGGGTGTATGAGATCATGGTGATGTCTGATGCGGTGAAGTCACTGATCAGCGCGGACCTGGACCTCACGGCCATGCGCAGGCAGGCCTTCAAGGAAGGCACGCGCAGCCTGCGTCTGTCCGGTGCCCAGAAAGTGTCTGCCGGATTGACTACTATTGAAGAGGTGCTGCGCGTGACGCCGCAAAGCGAACAGCGCTGAAAGCGTGAAGCCGCAACACCTGAGGCGGAGCTGGCAGGGCACGCGGCGGCTAAAGTGAACAAGCTGGTACACATTGATTGAACTAGTACGTGACTTTGGCTATCCAACCCGTCAGAACAACCACAGTTGGAGTACCTCACCATGCGTCTCAAGTTTGCTGTCGCCACCGTTGCCTTGCTTTCCATCCCGATGGGTTCAGCGATGGCTGACACCTTTTGGCGTAACGTGATTTCCTCGGGTGCCACCACTGGCTCGACTTACCTGACCTTCAAGGATCACAAGCTGATCGTTGCCGCTCAGGACGACGCAGGCAGCTTTGTTGCCAGCGACGGCGGTATCCGAGGCCCGTTCCTGGAAGCGGCCATCCAGCAGGTTCGCCAGGACAACCCAGGCCTTAAGGCTACCGACATGGAACTGGCCAACGCGATCCTGGACAAGAATCTGGTTGCCGAAAACCAGTAATTGTCCTCAAAAAAAAGCCGCTCGATTGAGCGGCATTTTTTTGTCCGGCGTTTACTCGCCGATCGCGCTCTTGTAGCCGTCGGCGTCCAGCAGCTTGGCCAGATCGGCAGAGGCATCGGTTGGCTTGAGCTTGAAGATCCACGAAGCATAAGGGTCATTGTTGAGCCCTTCTGGCGTGCCTTGCAGATCGTCATTCACAGCAATCACTTCGCCGGCAACTGGCGAGTAGATATCCGAAGCGGCCTTGACCGACTCGACAACGCCTGCAGCATCACCAGCCGCGAAGGTTTTGCCGATTTCCGGCAGCTCGACGAAAACGACATCGCCCAACGCTTCCTGTGCGTGATCCGAGATACCGACTGTTACGGTACCGTCAGCTTCCAGATGCGCCCATTCATGGCTTTCGGCGAAACGCAGTTCGGCGGGAATATTGCTCATTTAGTCATCCTCAACATCGGGGTCAGCGGAAAACCCGCCAGATTAGGTTAGATCAGGGCTTTGCCATGACGCACAAACGCTGGCTGCACGACCCTCACCGGGTACCACTTGCCGCGGATTTCGACCTCGGCGCGGTCAGCGGTGGCCATCGGAACGCGTGCCAGAGCAATCGACTTGCTTAGCGTAGGAGAGAAACTACCACTGGTTATCTCACCTTCGCCAATTTCTGCGATGCGTACCACCTGTCGGGCACGCAGCACACCGCGCTCTTCAAGCACCAGCCCCACCAGCTTGGAGGCGATGCCTGCGGCTCGCTCGGCCTCAAGCGCCCGACGTCCGATGAACTCACGTTCGGCAGGCTCCCACGCAATGCTCCACGCCATGTTCGACACCAGCGGCGAAGCGTTTTCGTCGATATCCTGACCGTACAGGTTCATGCCAGCCTCGAGGCGAAGAGTGTCGCGCGCGCCCAGGCCGATCGGGGAAATACCGGCACCGACCAGATCATTGAAGAAACCCGGAGCCTGCTCGGCGGGCAACATGATTTCCAGTCCGTCTTCGCCGGTGTAGCCGGTGCGGGCGATGAACCAGTCAGCGTTGTCATGGCCTTCGAAAGGTTTGAGCTGGCGAATCAGATCAGCACGGGCACTGGTTACCAACTCGGCGATTCTGCTTCTGGCCTGCGGACCCTGAATGGCCAGCATGGCCATCTCGCTGCGCTCGACCAGTTGCACGTCGAACCCTTCCAGCCGGGACTGCATCCAGGCGAAGTCCTTGGCGCCGGTCGCCGCGTTGACGACCAGCCGATAACCGCTGGTCGTGAGGTAGACGATCATGTCGTCGATGATGCCGCCATGACTGTCCAGCATGGCGCTGTAAAGCGCCCGACCCGGCGTCTTGAGCCTGTCGACGTCATTGGCCAGCAGGTAACGCAGCCAGGCCTTGGCCTGACTGCCGTGCACATCGATCACATTCATATGCGAGACATCGAAGACCCCACAGTCGCGACGCACCTGATGGTGTTCCTCGACCTGCGATCCGTAATGCAACGGCATGTCCCAGCCACCAAAATCGACCATCTTCGCGCCGAGCGCGAGGTGCAGGTCAAAGAGTGGGGTACGCTGTCCCATGGGTTTCTCCTTCCGGGCGTGGCGAAGGTGCGGG
The DNA here is from genome assembly GCF_030209155.1 of Pseudomonas sp. fls2-241-TYG-175. NCBI lineage: Bacteria > Pseudomonadati > Pseudomonadota > Gammaproteobacteria > Pseudomonadales > Pseudomonadaceae > Pseudomonas > Pseudomonas sp. fls2-241-TYG-175. Next base: position 242,898 of record NZ_JARVSO010000014.1, read on the forward strand.
CAGACACATCACGGCAAGCCCCCCGCTGAGTCGGGGTTTGCAACCAATAAAGCGTGTCGAATTGTCTGACAGACCGCACCAATTGCGGCGCATTGTAGCCGCAAGGTGATGGCCCCGCACCTAGCTAATCTGACGGGCAGAGCGGCGAATCAGCCCGATGACGGGCAACAGGCCGACCAGCACCAGCGTCAGGGCGGGCAATGCAGCGCGCGCCCACTCGCCTTCACTGGTCATCTCGAAAATGCGCACGGCCAGCGTATCCCAGCCAAAGGGGCGCATCAGAAGGGTCGCCGGCATTTCCTTGAGCACGTCAACGAACACCAGCAGCGCGGCACTCAAGGCACCTGGAACCAGCAATGGCAGATACACGTTGAGAAACAACTTCGGTCCGCTGACACCCAGACTGCGCGCTGCTTCAGGCAGCGAAGGACGGATACGCGAAAGACTGTTTTCCAGTGGACCGAAGGCCACAGCGATGAAACGCACCAGATAGGCCAGCAGCAAGGCAGACAGACTGCCCAGCAGCAGTGGCTTGCCCGCTCCGCCGAGCCAGCCCGACAAGGGGATGACCAGTTCGCGGTCCAGGTAACTGAACGCCAGCATGATCGACACCGCCAGCACCGACCCCGGCAACGCATAGCCCAGATTGGCCAGGCTCACGCCCGAACGGATCGCAGGTGTGGGCGCCATGCGCCGTGCGAAAGCCAGCACCAGCGCGGCGCTGACGGTAATCAACGCCGCCATGCCGCCCAGATACAGGGTATGCAGGATCAGACCGGTGTAACGCTCGTCCAGATCGAAGCGGCCCCGCTGCCAGACCCAGACCACCAGTTGCAGCACGGGCACGACAAACGCGCAGAGAAACACCAGCCCACACCAGAACGTCGCAGCCAGTGCCTTGAGCCCGCGCAGGTGATAAAGCGCCTTGCCTCGCGGGCGCTCGTTGGTCGCACGGCTCGCGCCTCTCGCACGACGTTCGCCATACAGCAGGATCAGCACCGCCAACAACAGCAGGCTGGCCAGTTGCGCCGCGCTGGACAGGCTGAAGAACCCGTACCAGGTCTTGTAGATGGCGGTGGTGAAGGTGTCGAAATTGAACACTGATACGGCTCCGAAATCCGCCAGTGTTTCCATCAACGCGAGCGCCACACCCGCACCAATGGCCGGGCGTGCCATCGGTAAGGCCACGCGCCAGAAGGCCTGCAACGGCGATTGCCCAAGCACACGTGCCGCTTCCATCAGGCCTTTGCCCTGCGCCAGAAACGCCGTGCGTGCCAGCAGGTAGACGTAGGGATAGAACACCAGCACCAGAACGATGATCACCCCGCCCGTGGAGCGCACCCGGGGCAGCCGCAGGCCGCTGCCCAACCATTCGCGCATCAGCGTCTGCACCGGGCCGGAAAAGTCCAGCAGACCGACGAAGACGAAGGCGAGCACATAGGCCGGAATCGCAAAAGGCAGCATCAACGCCCAATCGAGCCAGCGCCGTCCCGGAAACTCGCACAGACTGGTCAGCCACGCCAGGCTCACACCCAGCAGTGTCACACCCACGCCGACGCCAACGACCAGAATCAAGGTGTTGCCTAGCAGACGCGTCATCTGGGTGTCGAGCAGGTGCGACCAGATCTGCTGATCGATGCTTTGCCAGGAAAGCAGCAACACGCTCAGCGGCAACAGCACCAGCGCGGCGATGGCAAAGACCAGTGGATACCAGCGGCGTTGGGCAGGATGGGCCAAGGGGTTCTCGAAGTCGGTAAAGGAATGATCGTGCCTACGCTCCGCGTGGGCATGCAGCCCGTGACGCTCCGCGTCACATTCGAGAGCGGATGCAGAGCGTCCTGAGCGGCATTACCACGCGGAGTGAACGATCAGAGGTCGCGTATTAAATCAATTCCAGCCCGCGCGATCCATCATGCGAATGGCTTCTGCCTGACGCTTGCCCGCCACCTCGACAGGAATGGTATCGGCCTTGAACTCGCCCCAGCTCGCCACTTCATCGGAAGGCGCCACCTTAGGGTTGGCCGGGAATTCCTGGTTCACGCTGGAGAAGATCTTCTGCGCCTCAGGACTGGTCATCCATTCAACCAGCGCCTTGGCGGCGTCCGGGTGTGGCGCATATTTGGTCAGACCAATACCCGACAGGTTGACGTGCACGCCACGGTCGGCCTGGTTCGGCCAGAACAGCTTCACTGCCAGATCCGGGTTCTGCTTGTGCAGACGGCCGTAGTAGTAGGTGTTGACGATACCCACGTCGCACTGCCCGGCGTTGATTGCCTCAAGCACGGCGATGTCGTCGGAGAACACATCGGTGGAAAGGTTGTTGACCCAGCCCTTGAGAATTTTCTCGGACGCTTCGGCACCGTGGGTCTCGATCAACGTGGCAGTCAGCGACTGGTTGTAGACCTTCTTGGCCGTTCGCAGGCACAGACGGCCTTCCCAGTTCTTGTCGGCAAGCGCTTCGTAGGTCGTCAGTTCAGCGGGCTTCACACGGTCCGTCGAGTAGGCAATGGTCCGCGCCCGCAGACTCAAGCCGGTCCATCCATGGGCGGACGAGCGATATTGCGGCGGAATGTTGGCTTCGATGACCGGCGAGATGAACGGCTGGAGGATGCCCATCTGCTCGGCCTGCCAGAGGTTGCCTGCATCGACGGTCAGCAGCAGGTCGGCGGTCGCGTTCTCACCCTCGGCCTTGATGCGCTGCATCAGCGGCGCTTCCTTGTCAGTAATGAACTTGATCTTCACGCCGGTCTTGGCGGTGTAGGCATCGAACACCGGCTTGATCAGCTCGTCGATGCGTGAGGAATACACCACCACTTCGTCGGCCGCCTGAGCGGCGCCGCCCAGCAGAGTCAGTGTCAGAGCAGCCAGAAGACGCTTGCTTGCCTGCATGAAGGTATCTCGCGTTCGCAAATGAGGCGAAATGGTAGTGAATCCCATTTGCTATCTCAATCGAAGAGGCGCTGGAGGCGTTACTGGATGTTGCAGACAGAACGCGTTTGGAAGACTGATCGTGCCCGCTCCGCGCTCGTCGTTATACACAAGTCATCCTGGAGGAATACGATGATGATCGTTCCTACGCTCTGCGTGGGAATGCCTCCCA